>JAVWKI010000207.1:0-2820 GCA_036638575.1 Anaerovoracaceae bacterium
ATGATTTCTATTCCGGCCTTCATCCCTAAATAGGCTGCTTCTAGCCCTTGCAACTTCCCCCCGACAATTACGATTTTTCTCATTTTAGTGTACCTATATATTCCTTATATTCTTCTGCTGTAGCGGCACGTAATCCCAGCTTAGGAAGAATTTCATTGACCTCTTCCACAGTTCTTCCCCCTTCGTCTACATCCATTACGTTTTGTGCAACACCCATCAATCCTGATTTTGGAGGAATAATAGACGTAACTACATTCCCGCCTGCATCCAACCGTTCTTTCAACCCTGCAATTCCATCAATATCAAGAGAGGCTGGAATTAATGACCACGGATAAGCAATTCTCATTGCCGCAATAATTTTCAGCTCTAAATTTCTGTCCGGGGTAGCTACTGTTTCCATAGGGCTTCCTGCTTGTGGAACAAAGCTCATTACCCTTACCTGTCTCGCCCCAATTTCTCCCATGGTTAAAATTGAATCAGCAATATCAGAGAGGCTCTCCCCAACGCCCACAAGGAGACCTTCTTCTATGAGCATACCCTTTTCCCTTGCATGTAATTTTGCATGCATTCGTTCATCATAACTTTGATTTAAGCGAAGCTGTTGAAAAACTTTGCGATTATGCGTTTCTTGATAAAGTGCATACCAGTCGGTACCTACCTGTGCAAATTTATCAATGAGTTCATCAGAAATTACTCCGGGAGAGATCATTACTGGGACATCTGCTTCCTCCTTGATGGTTTTTGCCACAGAAAGAACACTTTCAAATTGTTCCTTGTGGTAGGCCATATCCTCCCCCATAGTTAGATCAATGAGGTGCACCCCGGATTTAGCCAATCCCAAAGACACCGCAAGGGTTTCCTCCGGTGTTTTTCGATATCGTTCTATTTCATTTGATTTTCGGTAATAACAAAATGCGCAGTCATTTCTGCACCAAGTGGTAAAGTAAACAAATCCATAAAGAAAAATCTTGTTGTCAAAATTTTCTTCTCTTGCCTTTCTCGCACGTAAAAAGATTGCCTCTATCTCAGCTGCATCCTCCGCTCTGAGAATTTCCATGATCTGTTCCTTGTTTAGAAGTGAATTAAACTTGTTCATATCATTATCATCCTTTCTGCATAATAAAACTGGCGAGGAGCCCGAGAGTTTCACTCGGCTGCACGGATTTAGAGTCCGTGTGATCAATCCGATCGGCCCCCCATAAAAAGTATTGCAGTAAAAGGCGATAATTTATACAAACGCCATAGCAGTTAAATATTTAGTTTGAAAGTCTTCACATGAGGAAAGTTCCACATGCTCTACTAGCTCGGGCACTTTTTTTGCAAGAAGTGCTTCCTTGCTACTGGCCAGTGCCATTAACGTACCGGCCCCTGCGGTATTCCCCGCAGAATATATTCTATCAAGAGACACCTTCGGAAGCAATCCCATATTTACCGCGCTCTCCTTATTAATAAAGTTACCAAAAGCACCGGCAACAATAATCTTATGGATATCTTGTTCCGTTTTCTCTAATTTTTCTAACATAATCGTGATTCCTGCAGAGATAGCACCCTTTGCAAGCTGCACCTCGCGAATATCATTTTGGGTAATGACAATATCCTCCTCGTCCTCTTTGAAAATCAAGACAAACTCTCTGCCAGAGGATCCTTCTCTTAACCTTTCGGCAATTTTTGTTTCCGGTTTCTTTTTTTCCAGCTCCTCTTTGCTGAGCAATCTACCGGTTTTTTTGATGAGTCCATAAGACCACAGTTCAGAAATGGCATCAATTAATCCTGAACCACAAATCCCTACCGGTCTTACCCCATCAATTGTGGTAAAAAACACATCTTCATCTGTAATTGTAAGCTTTTCAATGGCTCCTGGAGCCGCTCTCATTCCTTGGTGAATGGCTGCGCCTTCAAAGGCTGGCCCTGCTGCAGTGGAACAAGCCAAGGTTCTGCCTTGGTCAGTCAAGGCAATCTCACCATTTGTGCCGATGTCAATAAATAAAGTTAATTCCTTTTCGTCAAATAGCCTTGATGCAATAATTCCGGCAGTAATGTCTCCACCCACATGACCTGCAATATTCGGAAACAGCATTACATCTCCTTTTGGATGTATCTTCAGCATTGAAGACTCCCCGGTCATCATCAACGTCCCTGTATACGCCGGTGCAAAAGGTGCCTTCGCTAAGGTTGCTGGATCATAACCTGCAAACAAGTGAGACATGGTGGTGTTTCCTCCTACCGTTGCACGGATAATCCCTTCTTTCTCAATTCCAGAGCTTTGACAGAGTTCATCAATAATATCATTTAAGCAAGCCACAATTTCTGTTCTCATGGTCACTAAATTTGTTTTATCTTCATTTCCAAAGGTAATTCTTGAAATAACATCCAATCCGTATTTGTTTTGTGGGTTGGTCATTGCCTTTGCACCTAGTTCTTTTCCATTTTTAATGTCCCATAGCATCCCCACTACGGTTGTTGTTCCAATATCAAAAGCGATTCCATATCCCGGCTCGTCAGTTTCCGGAACAAAATCCGAAGGAAGAGCAAGAAGCTTTGTCTTTCTTTTATTTGCCCCTGCAATCATTGCAGAATCTTTGCATCTACCACATTTAGAGCAAACCCCTGTACACTTAAACACTTTACGTTTCTCCTGCCTTACACTACACAAGTTACAACTAATAATCGTTCCTCTACATTCCTCGCATTCCTTGCTCGGCTTCTCTATTTCTTCGTGAGAAACAAAGAAAATCCCTCCACAAGATTTTAATGGAACCAAAATACTGGTTCCTCTCACTTCTATGCCGATTTGTCTTCCATCAGCCAAAAGTTGCAAAT
>JAVWKI010000208.1:0-2816 GCA_036638575.1 Anaerovoracaceae bacterium
TTATGCCTACTATAACCGCATCGACGGGAATTTTGTCTTCTCCGAGCATTCTTCTTTCAGATTAACCTGTCGTAACTACAACCCTGTCGCCGATTCCGGCACTTAATATATCCACAACGACCATTCTTTTTCCTGCATCTACTCCACCGATGACTTCAACCAGCATCAGCTTATAGCCGTTTAAAGAATCTGCTTTTCTCGTTGCCCAAATATTATCTACCAACTTTGCTGTGAACATATCATTTACCTTCTTCCAATTTTATCTTTATTTCCTTCATTGCCGATTCCACCGATGCAGTATCTCCGAATATCGCCAGCAAAATCATATTCTGCGGACAGGTTCCCTTAATGTCTTCTACCGTAACGCCTACTGCCTTTTCTGCTACATCAGCAGCAACAACCATATCGATCATTCTGCCTTGTACTAGGCCAATGGCATCGGCACAAGGTAACGCATTGTTCATTCCTGAACCTTTTCGTCTCAGCAAAATGTCAATGGCTCCTTTTGAAGGAGATTTAATGATTCTATACTCCACGATACTCTCCTTTCCTGCTACCGCTCTTCTTGCAAACAGCTAAATGCAATTCCCAGTGGGGTAACAAACATCGGATTTGCAGGCTTGAAGGTTGGTATTCCGGTTCTTGCCTGAATAATTTCTTCAATTCCCGCTAGGCAGCTGGTGCCACCGACCAATACGATTTCATCTACATCATAGCCTTCTACATGTTGCTTGATGATAGAAGAAACTTTTTCCACTACCGGTTTTAGTACGGTGATGATTTCTTTATGATTTTTTGTGTTTCTCTTGAACAGCTCTGCTTCTTCAAAAGGCAGCTTATATGCTCCTGCGGTTACTAGAGAAAAATGTGTTCCTCCGGTAGGTTCATCCGCTACATAGACTACCTTTCCCTCATTGAGTATGGATATTCCCGTTGTTCCCCCGCCAATGTCCACAACAGCGCCTCTGTCCATTTTCAAAATCATATTTGCCGCGGTAGGCTCATCTAACAGGTTGGTTAGAATGAACCCTGCTCCGGAGACCACGTTTTTGATGGCTCCTGAGTCTAGCTCGTCTGTTCCCGGAGGAATTGCCGATGCGGCATAAAGTAATTCAACGCCTAACTTTTCTTCAACTTCTGCTTTTAATTCTCTCACGATGTCTACTGCACCAATATAGTCAACCACCATTCCGTCTCTGACTACATCTGCATAGCGGTAAGCACCTGCTACCGGTTTAAAATCTTGGTCTAAAACTGCAACCACTACGCAAGCTGTTCCAAGGTCAACGCCGGTATAATAGATTTCCGACTTACTTTTGATTGGATTTTCGATTACTGCTTCAAAGTCTGAGACCAACTGATCGCAAAATTCAAAGCTTATTTTTCTCTCTGACATTGATTTCCTCCTAATCCTTCACAAGTCATTTGCGACAATGCATTTATCACCTGATAAATTACTGCCAGCAGTCTATCTACTGCCATTTCTGGTACTGCCTCTTTTTCTGCATATTCCAGAATTTCTATTTCTAGTTTTCTTAATCCACATTTCAATTTATTTAGCTCTAAGATTTCTTTTCCCTTTGAGGAGGTCACATGAAATTCTTCAATGGTGAAACAGTCCCCTAGGTCCGTTGAAAAGTTTTCACAGGTCATTCCTGTACAAACCTTACAAGCCAGTTCTGTTGGCAAAACTGCGTCTTTAAAAAATCCTATCAATTCTGCCAGTTTATTTCCCAGTTCCAAAAGTCTTCTTGTCCGGCAAAGATCCTGCCTAGAAAAGCTTTCGGCAGCCAACAAGAATTCTGCTTCTGTTGCTTTGATTTCTGCACAAATTTTCTTGTTGCTCAATTTGTTTGGGATAAATTCCGGTTTCTCTTTTTCTTCTTCTTTTGTCGGCTCTTGGCCGCCTTCAATGATTTCCACTCGCCTATCGGTAAGAAATTGCTTTGCTCCCGGCGTCAGCCGTGTCTCCTTTGCGATTTCATAAGTCGTAAAAGGCGTATTTCGATATAAAACTCTCAGATCGTCTTCTGTAATAAACTTCATCTTTTCCTCCCTTTACGTGCTAAATAGATATCGCTTTAGGTCTTCTCGGCCTTCCCCGGTCTTATTACTGATGAAGAAGTATGGTTCTGCTACACCGATTTTTCGCAGCTGCTCCTTGGCTTTTTCTCGGTTTTCCGGCTTGCTGTCACATTTTGTGACTACGCCGATTACCTTGCCATGAAACACTTTTGCAAATCCCGGAGAGTAAACTTCTTCTTCCTGCTCTTGGTTGACCAGGACCAGTACTGCCCACGCATAGTTTTGCGAAAGGGTAATTACATTTTTGTACATCCACGGAATTTCCACATAGGAACCGGGAACGTCTATTGTTTTTTTCCCAAATATCGCATCCTGGCGTCTTCTGGGTGCTTCCTGCTTGTCCTCTAAGAAGTTAAACAAGCTGGTTTTTCCCGAATTTCCCGGGCCGATAATCATAACTTTTTTTATCATGTCTTTGTAATATTCACCGTGGTAAACCCTAATTGCTCACATAGCGTTTCGGTTACTGCCTCCAAGGCGGTCTGCACACTTTGTACCTCCCCGCTGATTACCAGTGAGCCGGTAAATCTATCTAAAAATCCGATTTCTACATCTGCTACCTTGGTGGAAATATCCGCTGCGATAATTGCAGTCTCACAAGGAGTCAGTGTCAAGATTCCAATGGCGCCCTTACTATCTATTCCCAGTCGTTCATAAATGTCGGGCATCGGAGCCGCAATGACATGTGCGATTGTGACCTGTTTCCCCGGAACGGATTCTTGGATAACACG
>JAVWKI010000209.1:0-2189 GCA_036638575.1 Anaerovoracaceae bacterium
TGATCAGGATAGTCTCTCTTTAACTTATACATATTTTCAAAGTTTAGTTCTGTCGGCTTATCAGAAATTTGTTCCATGTTTTTGAAGCCTAACCAAGGTAAACCTTCCTTGTTTGTTTGGTCAAATCTAGGGGAACACTCGTCTGCAACAAAAATACCTACGGTTTTGTAGAATACACCACCCCAACCTGTTTCAAAACACTTGGCAACCATCTCATAATTGCTGCCTACCGGTGATGAGGAAAGGAAGAATGGGTTCAAGCAATCTACTCCCAAGTATTTTATTGATAAATCCTTTTTAACTGCCATCCTACTTCACTCCTTTCTGTAAAAATTCTATCATAGAAGCTGCTGCCGCTTTTCCTTCTGCAACCGCTTCAACAACCGTTTTGCCACCATTGGAAATATCTCCGCCGGCAAAGAACTTCTTATTGCTGGTTTTTCCTTTTGTGCTTGCCTTCACTCCGCCCTTTTCATTGAGCTTAAGCTCTACAATATCACTAACGGATTCTGCTCCCTGTCCTACAGCAAATACCACTGTAGTTGCTTCAACAGTAAGGGCAGATTTTTCACAAACCCCTGCTCTTCCAGTGAAGGACATGGACTCAACCTTATCGGTTCCACTAATGTAGTCCGGTGCCATATTTGTAGTAATTCCAATGCCCAAAGAAAGTGCATACTGGAATTCTGTCATATTTCCCGGAGCTTCTTCTAAGGTTCTTCGATAAACGATTCTCACTTCCTCTGCGCCCAGAAGCTTGGCTGTAACTGCACAGTCTACCGCAACGTCTCCGCCGCCGACTACAACAACCTTCTTGCCTGGATCAAATTTCCCCTTTGAAGATCTTGCTTCTTTTAAGAAGGCATTGGCTGCATACACACCCTTTAGTTCCTTTCCCTTTAGATCAGGAATCTTTGGTGCCCATAAACCTACACCAAGGAACACCGCATCAAAATCCTCTAAATCTTGGGATTTCACTTCCTTGCCCAAAACGAATTTTACGCCTAGGCCCTTTACGGTAGAAATATCATGATCCACTACCGCCTGTGGAAGTCTGCTTGGCACGATACCATAAGTCAGTACTCCACCTGCCTTTTCTTCTCGATCAAAGACGGTAACCTTGTACCCGGCCTTTGCAAGCTCTGCTGCACAAGCAAGAGAAGCAGGACCTGCACCTACGCAAGCAACGGTTTCCTTCTGTTTCTTTGATGGTGAAGTCAAGGTCTTCATTTTGAATACCTTTTCTTGTTCAACTGCATATCGCTGCAGCTTTCCAATTTGAATCGGTTTGTCGATACCGCATCGACTACAAGCCTCTTCACAAAGCCGGTCATAAGGACAGACTCTTGCACAGGTGCCACCAAATACGTTGTTTTCTCTAATGGTTTCTGCTGCACCCTTCACGTTTCTAAATCGAATAGAACGGATGAATTTCCCTGGATCTGTGCCTGCAGGGCAGCCCTGGCTGCATGGTGCATCATGGCAGAGTAGGCATCTTGCGGCTTCTTCCATAGCAGTTCTATGGGTGAAGCCAGCTTCGGCCTCGGCAGTATACTTTGCTTTTACTACTTTACTCAATTTCCTTATCCTCCTTTTTTATGTTACTCTATAAAACATAGGCCGGCGGGATAGGTAAGCTTCTCGCCGGTCGATGTAAACATTACTGGTCAATATAAACAGGTATCTTACTCGTAAAATGCATCTGCTTTTAGGATTGCATTTAATGCAACTGTTGCGCCAGCAGTACAATCTTCTACAGAAGAATGCTCTGGTTCACAGTGAGAAAGTCCTTTTTCCGAACGAACAAAAATCATCGTTGTTGGCATCATGTAAGAAAAGAATTGTGCATCATGTCCTGCTCCTGAATTAATTTTTTGCCATTTCAAGCCTAATTCTTCGCAAGATTCTTCTACAAATCCAACTAAATCCTTATCCCAATAAACGGTATCTCTCTTCCACTGTTCTGCAATTGTGCAATCACAGCCTGCCCATTTTTGTCCTGGCAGAGTTTTGATAATATTCATTACGGCTTCAAGAACCTTAGGGTCTTCATGTCTTACATCAATTGAAAATTCTACTTCGTCCGGAATTACCGTATGAACACATGGGTGACAAGTGATCTCCCCTGTAGTATAAACAAGCTCCGGTCTTCCTAGCTTATCAATTTCTTCGTGGAGATAGCATAATGC
>JAVWKI010000209.1:2199-2792 GCA_036638575.1 Anaerovoracaceae bacterium
GCCTGTGCTGCTGCAAACAGAGCATCATGACGTTTATCCATAGGGAAGGTTCCTGCATGTGCTGCAAATCCCTTAAAGTTGATCCTATAGTTAAACATTCCCAGTACACACTGTACCGCACCTACTTCATTTCCATTATCCTCTAGGATAGGTCCTTGTTCAATGTGGGTCTCTATCATTCCACAATATTTATCTGCGCTGATTCGATTTGCCTTATCTCCCTTGTACTTACTTGCATTTAATGCATCAAGGAAGGTTGGCGCATAACCCTCAACCATGGCCTTTGAAGCCATCATATTTTCTTCTTTAAAATTCTTTGCAATTTGTGGTGGAAGTAAATCGTTACAAATCACACCGGAAATCATCATCGCCGGAGGATACAGTGATCCTTCTTCGTTGGTGCAGATCATCGCAGTAAGAGAATGCTTATGTGGAATATTCTCTCTCACTACCGTTTCTAGTACTTCCATGGCAACCATTACACCTAAAATGCCATCATAGTTACCACCATTTTTTACCGAGTCACAGTGGGACTGCATAATCAAACCCTTAGCCTCTTGGTCCGAGCCAGGGATGGTGGCGTAAATACAAGC
>JAVWKI010000210.1:0-2046 GCA_036638575.1 Anaerovoracaceae bacterium
GGCCCTTCAAGAATTCTTGAAGAAAATGGTAAGGTAAAAGCCGTAGAATTTGTACAATGTCTCTCCGTTTTTGATGAGGAAGGCCGGTTCGCCCCTCAGTTTGACCAAAACAAAACCATTACCGTGGAGGCCGACAATGTAATCCTAACGGTAGGACAGCAAATTCTTTGGGGCGAGCTTCTTTCCGGAACACAGCTAGAATTAAATCCTAACTTTACGGCAAAGGCAGATCCGTTTACCTATCAAACCACCTTAGAACCAGATGTTTTTGTGGGCGGAGATTGTTACACCGGACCAAAATTTGCCATTGATGCCATTGCCGCCGGGAAACAAGGTGCAATATCCATCCATCGTTTCGTCCATGCGGGTCAATCCTTGGTCATTGGTCGTGACCGAAGAGAATATAAGGAGCTAGACAAAAAAGCTGCGATTCTCAATGATTATGATCACACCCCAAGACAAAAACCGGACAACCTTGCACCCGTAGCGAACCATAGCTTCAGTGACCAACGGGGCATCCTTACCCTAGAGCAGGTTAAGGCCGAGACAGCCCGATGCTTAGGCTGTGGTGCAACGGTTATCGATACCTACATGTGTGTAGGTTGTGGCCAATGTACCACAAAATGCCACTTTGATGCCATTCACCTGGTCAGAAAATTTGACGGACAAGGGGTTGAGTTTACGCAAATGAAGCCGGTTGTGGTGCGGCAAATCGTAAAACGCAAGGGCAAAATTGCCTTGAAAAAGATTAAGCGTGCTTTGGGCGCTGAGAAGTAGAGGTGACTTATGCATGAGCTTGGAATCGTGTTTGAAATCGTTAAACGTGTAGAAACGATTTCATCCCAATATGAACTGACCCCAGAGGATGTTGCCATTGTGGTCTTAGAGGTTGGCGAAGCCTCCTCTATTGTACCAAAATATCTTTCGGAATGTTGGCCTGCAGCCATTGATGGTACACCCTTTGAGGAGGTAACCCTTCAAATTGAAGAGATTATTGCCACCGTCAAATGCAAAGCTTGCGGGCAAATCTACGAATATCTAAACAATGACAAAAAGTGTCCCCATTGCCAGGACGAAGGCTGCGTAATGGTCACCGGACAAGAATTTAATATTAAGGAAATTCTTCTCTATGAAGAAGAAGAGGATGAAGAATAGAAAGGAAGTAAGTTATGTTTACCTTTAATGGAAGTAGCCCTGTAATGATATGGCTGATTTGGGCCGTGGTGTTTATTGCTTTATTTGGCTTAAATGAGGTATCAAGAAGATTTAAGTGGATTGGTTTTTTTAGCTTTGTAATTCTGCCAATAATCCTTTCCGCTCTGTGGTTTACCGTGCTCAAGGGCCATTCCTATACGGATTGGTTCCACCTGGCCAAGGTATATTCAGCTACAGCTGGCTGTATTGGTTTTTGGTGCATTCGACATATCACCAAAAGGAGAAAAGACGGCACAATTTGGCATCTTAGCGAAAATAAAATCGCCTTGTTTTTCCCACCCCTTATTTTGGCCATCAATATTCTAGAGGCTTGCATTCGCGATATTGAAGTAGGAAATACCTACAAGGTCATCACCTCTGTTGTAGAGGAAGGAACCAGCGATACCGTATTTAATTTAATGGGTGGTTCTTGGAACTATATGAATGCGGCAGCGGGAATCTTAAATATCATCACCATTTCCGGTTGGGTTGGCATTTGTATAAAGAAGCAGACAGCCAAAGACGGAAGCAAGGATATGCTTTGGCCGGATATGCTTTGGTTTTGGATCATTGCCTATGATTTATGGAATTTTGCCTACACCTACAACTGCTTACCACATCACGCATGGTATTGTGGTTTTGCCCTACTTCTTGCACCTACCCTGTGTGCCTTTACTCTTGGCAAAGGAGCCTGGCTACAGCATCGTGCACAGACCTTGGCCCTCTGGTGTATGTTTGCACAAACCTTCCCAGCCTTCCAAGACAACAGTGCATTTAGAGTGGATTCCTCTTACAACCCGACCATTTACCTGGTTGTTAGCGGCATAGCACTGGCAGGAAATATTGCGGTTT
>JAVWKI010000210.1:2056-2790 GCA_036638575.1 Anaerovoracaceae bacterium
TCCTTACACACAAGAACTATATTCCGATTTGGCCAAGTCCAAAGAAATTCGTGCTTTGGCTGAAGCAGCACAATAAGGTAAAAGAGAAGGAAGATCCTAGGTCCTCCTTCTCTTTTTTTGTTCGATTTTATTCTAGATTTAATCGGTTCTTCATTAAGATGTATGTAACCGTATAATATATTCCCCCTAGTGCAAGCACGCTAGCCATCATTGGCAGTAGAACCACTTGCAAGCTAGCAACCATACCCATGCCCTGGGTAAAGGCAGAAAGCCTTGCATCTATGCCAATTTCTGCGCCTAGAATACCCAAGAAATTCATTACAATCACTTCCACAATTCCAAAGCCTAAATATGCGCCAATTGCACCCAGAATTCTATGACTACCGCACTGATGTCCTACAGAAATGGCAGCATAAATCTTTAGGGCCATTTCCGCTCCACCCAATAAAAACAAGAGTAAAATTTCTGCACCAACAAGGATACTTCCTGCACCGACTTTTTCCCAAATTGTGCTAATTGTCACGCCAATCCCTTGGAATAAGTCAGGGAACCCACTGGTACAGCCTGTGATAATCAACAGGGAAAGCCCACCCATTATGCTACCCGCCGTAATCCATAAGGCGGCGGAAATGCCTTTGCAAAGCACAAGGCTTGAAGTAGATACGGGCAAGGTAAACATCATATACCCTTCCGCCCCCAATAGATTTTTGTAAAACCGCTGGATAATCAGCAAT
>JAVWKI010000211.1:0-2779 GCA_036638575.1 Anaerovoracaceae bacterium
TATAGGGCTCGAACCTATGACCCTCTGCTTGTAAGGCAGATGCTCTCCCAGCTGAGCTAAACGCCCTTAAAATGGTAGCGGCGAGAGGAGTCGAACCTCCGACCTTCCGGGTATGAACCGGACGCTCTAGCCAACTAAGCTACACCGCCACAAACAGGGTTGCTAACCGCTGCAAGAGTTATACTACCACCAATACAGGCCTATGTCAACAAAAAGTTTAAAAAAGTTTTAAAAAAAATTAAAAACCTAAGTTGAAGTGGTGAAAACTGATGAAAATTCAGGAAAGCCTAGGGGAATTATTATGGTGTTAATCTTGTGAACAACTTGTTAATCCTGTGAAGATAGTGTAAAATATTTTTCAAAGGAGTGTAACCAATGAAAAAGAAAGTAATAATTATAAGTTGTGTGTGTTCGGTTTTACTATTGGCTTTGGGCATTTGGAAGTTTACAGAGGCGTATGCCTACAGTTCTGTTCACTTTGCACCAAATACAACGATCAATGGTGTAGACTGTTCGGATCTTACTGTAGATCAGGCCACAGAGAAGTTAATTGGGGAGTGGAATACAAAGACGCTGACCATAAAAGAAGGCGAAACCGTGTTAGGAACAGTTGATGGCTTTGATTTTGAATATGAGATTAAGGATGCGGTTACGGCAGCACTGAATCCTAGTGTGCTTCGACCGTTTTTACAATTAAGTACAGGAAAGCAGCAAAAAATTACCCTACCCATGAAGGTGAAGGCGACAACACCTGCCTTTGATGAGGCCATTGCAGGATATACATTTTTGGATAATGACTTTACGGTCAAGACCGAGGATGCCTATGTGGACATGTCCAATACGGATTTTGCCATTGTCAAGGAAGTTTATGGAGACAATGTGGATAGGGAGCGATTTAAGGCAGAGCTGCTCAGCCATATTGAAAAGGGAAATTTTGAAATCGCATATAAGGCAGAGGACTATTATGCCTTGCCTGCACTGGTTGCAGATAGCAAAGCGCTGATAGCCAAGCAAGAGTATGCCAAGAAATATTTAACGCAGTCCATTACCTATGAGTTTCATAATGGGAAGGAAACCCTTAAGCCAAGCGAGCTAAATGAGCTATTTACGGCAGATGAAAAGGGAGAAATTACCATCAATGAAGAGGCTGTGGGAAGCTTTGTTTCTTCCCTTGCTGCACGGCACAATACAGTGGGAAAAACGCGGAGCTTTAACTCTACAACCGATGGTGTGATTAGCGTTTCTGGGGGAAATTACGGATATGTTATTGATAAATCCGGAGAAGCAGAGCAGCTAGCTGCAGACATTAAGGAGAAAAAGGATGTCTCTCGGCCTCCTCTTTATGCAAGGAAACCTTACTCCGGCGGAGAAAATGAAATCGGAACCTCTTATGTGGAGATAGATCTTAGTGCACAGGCGGTTTGGCTGTACAAAAATGGAAGCCAGGTGTTGAGCACACCAATTGTTACGGGTAATGTGGCAAAAGGTGTAGGTACGCCTACAGGGGTATATGGAATTACCTATCTAGAAAGAAATACAACCTTGAGAGGAAAAGACTTTGATGGAACCCAATACGAATCTCCGGTAAGCTACTGGATGCCGTTTAATGGGGGAATCGGACTTCACGACGCACCTTGGAGACAGATTTTTGGCGGAACGGCTTACGAAAGCAATGGTTCCCACGGTTGTGTAAATATGCCACCGGATGCAGCGGCAACCTTGTTTAACAATATTTCAAAAGGCTTCCCTGTTGTGGTACATAACTAAAAACAAAAGGTCATTTAATGAATTACCATTAGATGACCTTTTTTCTTGCAACAATAAAAGGGAGCAACAACTGTTGCTCCCAGATAATTCATATTACTTCGCCAAATTAACCTTCTACGTCAGGGGAAGGCGCTTCTACTTCCTTCTCAGACAATACTTTTTCGTACTCGGCAAAGATTGCTTCTTTAATCTTGTTTCTTGTTTCTGATACAAGAGGATGTGCAATATCCCTAAAATCTCCTTCGCCCATCTTTCTACTTGGCATTGCAATGAACAACCCGTTTTGTCCATCAATGATTTTGATATCATGTACTACGAATTCATCATCAAATGTAATCGACACAACGGCCTTCATTTTGCCTTCATCGTTAATTTTGCGTACTCTTACGTCAGTAATATTCATACTATGCCACCGCCCTTTCGTGCTGAACAATAAATAGTCCCGATGTTAATTTGCTACATCAAAGCTATTTTACACCAAAAGGAAAAATTTCACAAGTAGTTTTTTAAAAAATCTGACTATTTGGAAAAACTTCTATTGTTTTTTTGTCTTCGTCCACGTTACCCAGGTAAACTAAGGGGGTATATTGTGAAACTTTTTTTATTTCCGGGGTTACGGAAGCAATAGCAACACCAATTCCGCAGACCTCAACATCAAATTCGCCCAAAAGCTCGGCGATTCCTTTGAGACTTCCACCGGCACGCATAAAATCATCCACAATTAGTGCCTTTGAACCGGGAACGGTTGCTTTTTTGGCCATGGACATTTTTTGAATTCGATCTGTAGAGCCGGAAAAGTAATTGATGGAGACGGTAGGCCCTTCGCTGATTTTTGTTTCTCTTCTCACCACGATGGTGGGTAAGTTGAGTAGGTGAGCGGTCATCAGTGCCAAAGGAATCCCTTTGGTTTCGATGGTTGCAACATAGTTGGCGCCACAATCCTTAAACTTCCTTGCCAGTACGGGTGCCATTTCTCTGGCCATATTGGGGTCAAACATAATGTCAGAGGTAT
>JAVWKI010000212.1:0-2767 GCA_036638575.1 Anaerovoracaceae bacterium
TGCCGGTAAGGCAGCACGGGTAATTGCTGTATATCCTCTCCATAATAAAGAATTGTTCCAGCAGTAGGGATAATCATTCTATTGAGAAGCTTCAGATAGGTGCTCTTCCCACAACCGCTTTTTCCGGCGATAAAGGAAAATTGCTTTTCTGGAATTTCTATGTTTGGGTAGGTAATTAAATCGGAAAATTGTAGTCCTTCCGATGACTGGATCAATATCATTTTTGCCTCTCTTCTTTTGGTCCTTGCCTATTTTTCGTATTCTAAAATTGTTATGGTCACACAATAGTCAATTTCGATATTTAGTATACCATATTCATGAAAATATGGTGATTGTTTTCTATTGAATAAAAATATAGTCGAAAGCATCTTGTGATGATAGAATAGATGGGCGAAGAATAAAGCGCGTAGAGGAGAGTTGATATGGAAGAGAGAAAAACTGTAATTATACACGATTTGCCCGAAGCAATTTCCGCGGAAATGTTTTCGCAGGTAGGGGATGATGTTGTGGTCATCGATGCAAGGGCAAAGGCGGCGCGATGCGTTGGCTGCTTTAATTGTTGGCTAAAGACACCGGGAGTATGCACCTTTGCAGATAGCCTTGAGCATATCGGGCAGCTTGTGTTATCCAGCAAAAAGCTGATTTTGATTTCGGAAATGCTTTACGGGGGATTGTCGGTTCCGGTGAAACGGGTAATCGATCGGTCTATCCCTGGCGTAACGCCTTTTTTTAAAAAACGATTTGGCAAATTACATCATTTACAACGATATAAAACGCAAACCGCCATACAGGCGATTTTTTATAATACCCAAGGTTGTACGGAAGAAGAACGCAGACAAAGCGAGGAATATATTGAAGCCATGGGCATTAATTACTATGCAGAAGAAAAAGAAGTGGTACATTTACCAGGATTAGATTTTAGTGGGGTAAAGGAATGAAAACAATTATCATTACATTGAGTCCGAGAAAAAGCTTTAGCACATCGGCATATTTTTCAAAGGTTTTGGCATTTTTTATGGCAAAAGGAGAGGTTTCTATTCTTGAGGTAAAAACCTTGAAGCAGTACCTTGCACTGGAAGCACAGCTTGACCAGATTGATAACCTGGTTTGCGTTACGCCGGTATATGTGGATACCATTCCGTCTACGGTGCTGGATATTCTTGAAAAAATAGAGAGGGCGGTAAGCGGTAAGTCTCTTTCCCTTAATGTCTATGCGTTGACAAACTGTGGATTTTATGAGGGAGAGCAGTGTGCACTTGCCTTAAATACCTTTAACCTATGGTGTAAACGATGTGGATTTACCTTTAGGGGCGGTCTTGGTATTGGAGCAGGCGTCATGGTCGGATTTATTCGAACCTTGATTCCCATTGGTATTGCAATAACCCTCATTGAGCTGCTTGTGCGGGCTGCCACTTCTCTTATTGAACCTTTTTTCCCTTGGGGCCTAGTGATTCAAACTGTGCTTTATCTGCTTTGGAGCATGGGGATGTTTGTTCACACCTTCAAGATGGCAAAAAAAGTGGAAAAAGGAGAGACGATGGGCTGTAGCTATACACAAATTTGGTTTTGCCCGCGATTTTTATTTGTTCCAATCGCATCTCTTTATTGGCTTCTTGCCTCGATGATTTGGTATCGAGGAGCATTTTGGCGGCTGCACAAGGCTCCCAAGAAGTAACGGGTTGCTAAGGGGGATAGGATGCTTGTTGTGATACGGATAAAAAAAGGATTGCCTCGCTGGCAATCCTTTTTGCTTTAATTTAAAATATTCGTTTCCTGTCCTTGGCTGTTGAGGAAGAGCACCAGGCTCTTTGACAGCTCTAGGGCATCTTGGATGTTTACGCCAAGGGAGATTAGGTTAAGGGATGGATTCTTACCGATGAAAATCGAACATTCGGTTCTCATGAAGGTTGTATCTGGTGTTAACTCCAGATCAGCTTGCTTGGCCGCCATGGTAAAGCTGTCGGCTAAAGGATTTTCCTTTCTTGGCTGCCATAGGGGGCTAGTGCTGAGGGTCTGGAAGTCGTAGTCGCTGAGTCTTGCAATTTCGCTGAAGGTTTGGTTCATTTCTTCCATGATCTTGTCATCGATGGATCGTCCGGAGACGGTTAGGGTGATGGCAGAGTCGTCTAGAACCAGGCTAGTTAAGGTTGAAATGGCTAAAATGTCTCCTTCATTATCTTTTTCGCTGGTGGCGAACACGCCTTCTTCTAGGGTGTACATTAGGCCCAGGAAGGTTTCTGTGGTTGCGTCAGGAAGCACAGTGGTTGGTGGCGTGGTTTCTTCGTAGTGATAGCTTAGGTCCGGCTCGTCTTCGCTGTAGTCATCGTCAAAGTCTTCTTTGGAATTAGAAACCTTTCGAAGGAACTTGGCTTCATCGGTATCGTTGATTAGAACGGTGAAGGTTGCTCCTTTTTGACCGGAAGCCGGATCGGTTCCGCCGCTGAATTCTGCCAGTTGAAGGGTAATTCCGGATGAACGGCAAGAAGCAAGCAGGCTGCTTAGGGTCTTAATTGGGTTGGGATGGCTTCGAATATAATCGGAGTAATCTTGCCCATGAAGGCCGGTTATGGATACGCGATAAGCTTTTTTTGCAGTGGCATCTACCTTGGTAATTGGGGTAGAAATAGAATATTTGGCTGTTGCCGCACTTCCTGTGAATAATCTGGTGTTGGGTGAGTGGGTTAGGTTGATGAAGTTGTCTGTTTCCAGGTACTTTTCATTTAACGCTGTGGCACCGGTATATTCGCTTCCTTCTTCTCCGGTAAAG
>JAVWKI010000213.1:0-2761 GCA_036638575.1 Anaerovoracaceae bacterium
AAAATCGGTGCTAATGTTTTGAAAATTTTGGGACATTTTCATTTTTGGTTGACATCCCCTTTTAAAATATTTTTTTCTTTATTTTTATGGCATTGTGCATATAATATACTTAGCTTTAAATCGAGGCAAAGCATCAACATGCTTGCATGATTGATGCGTGTCGATGATTGCAACAAGCTAAAGGAGGCATTTATGAAAAAAATACTTAAAACGTTACTGTTCGTTCTATCCGGCTTATTGGTCCTCTTGGGTATATTTTTCTTGATCAACAAGCCACTTTCTGTTGATTTGGAGGAGGTTACCGGATTTGCATTGGCGGCAGCTCTCGGCCTTGATGTTTTGCTGTTCTTTGCTATCTTTGCCCTTAAGCACCGCCTAATCCCTACGGGAATAAAATCCTATGTGCTGGTTCCGATCCGCTATTTGCGAGAATTTCATGCCCCTTTGGGCACACTTTCTGTGGGTCTGCTCATGGTTCATTTTTCTTTGACCTTCCAGCTTGAGCATTGGCTTGACTTCCATATTCTCACTGGATTTTTCATTGTTATTCCCCTTATTTTATCCCTTTGCTTTGGGCTTCTTTCTTCTAAATTCAAGGGAAAGAAATTGCGCACAGCACATATTGTCTTTTCCTTTGTGGCAATCCTTCCTTTTTTACTGCATCTTATTTAGTTTATTTTCCTTATTGATTCTTACAAAAACAGAAAAAGCACAGGGGCTTAGCCCTTGTGCTTAAATCATGTATTCCCATCCGGTTTTTGCCTTATCTTTTTCAACCAAATCTGCAAGGGTTATTCCATCCAAATAATCGGAAATTACCTTTTCCAACCCTTTCCACAGATCAATTGTACTGCAAAGCTCTTTGCGTTGACATTCTTCGGCACCTTCTTCTAAACAGGCAACCGGTGCCAGGCTTCCTTCTGTAACTCGTAAAATATCTCCCACTGTATATTCTTCCGGCTTCCTCGCTAGGCGGTATCCACCCTGTGCCCCTCGTGCACTTTTAATCATTCCTGACTTAGATAAAGAACCGGTTATTTGTTCCAAGTATTTTACGGATATTCCTTGCCGTCCCGAAACATCCTTTAAGGACGTATATTCTCCCTCCGCCTTGGTTGCTAGTTCAAGCAAGAGCCGTAATGCATAGCGTCCTCTTGTAGAAATTTTCACTTTATCACCTCCGTATAGGCTAATATACCATTTTTTTCTTCCTTTTGCAAAACTTCCGATAAAAAAAATCCAGAAAAAGCAAAAATCCCTACCAATTAGCAGGGATTTTGCCGCAATAAACAAATTTATAGTATAAGAGGTTTTATTTTACACGTTATAGAAACATTATTTTTCTTCTAACTCAGGACACCAATCTCTTCCGCCATGGTACTTAAACTTAAAGAATGCGTATGCCGGTATAGAGGTGGCTGCTAGTCCAAGTCCAAGAATCCAGTTGTCGGCAAAGATGCTGTACGCATAGATTGCCATAGGCACAATCGCAAAAGCGATGAATCCCTTTTTCTTCAATGGAACCTTGTAAGCCACTTTTAAGTCCGGCTGTGTCACACGAAGCTTAATTGCTGCCACAAACATCAGGATAATCGGTACAGAGTATAGAATTCCCGCTACACCTACCAGTTCAATAAATGAACCGCTGCAAGCAATTACACTGACTACCGCAATGGCAATAATCGCCATATGTGGTGTTCCATATTTTGGATGGGTTTTGGCAAAACATTTGAAGAATTGCCCTTTTTCACTCATGGTGGAAATAATTCTTGAGTAAGCACCGATATATGCACAGCATATTGACAAGCTGGATACACCTGCCGCAATAATGAAGGCAACGTTTAGCGGTTTTCCTCCAAGAATAAGTCCTGCTCCGGCAAAGGAAATAGGACCTTCTGAGGACCAATCCTGCCAGTTTCCTACCGCTGCGAGGGTAGGGAAAATAGTAACTAGGTACATAATAGAGATAAATGGTATGGCAATCATAATTGCCTTTGGTACCAGTTTTTCTCCGTTTTCGATTTCTCCACCCATGGTGGATACTGCTTCAAATCCGGTATTTAGCCAAATTCCAATAAGCAGCCCTTGACCTGCCGCCTTCCATAGGGGCATATCGTCTGGCTTTAACGGCATTACCGGGTTGTATTCTAAGTGAGTAAGACTAAGTACTAATAAAATTGCAAAGGGAATCAGCATTAATAATGTTGCTCCTGTTGACATTTCACTTAAGAATTTAATGCCCAATAAATTTACCGCAGATAAAACAATTACAACCAGTAGGCAAGCTAGCCAGTAGCTCCATCCTTCCAGTTCAAAGGGAAGAAATCCCTTTAAGTAGTTTACACTTAATGCGGCAAAAAGTGCCGGCTCTACGCAGCCTGCTACCATGTAGCACCAACCGCTGACAAAGCCTGCTTTTTCTCCCAGTATTTCCTGTGCCCAGGCATACATTCCTCCATCAACCGGATAGGCTGAAGCGAGTTCTGCAGTGACAAGCCCAAAAGGCATTGACCAAACAAAAGGGAGTACCATAAAAATAATTAAGGTCATTCCCGGGCCTACCGCACCGACCATGTCTTCGCAGCCGAATCCTCCGGCTGCGACCATGACATAGATCATCGGGACAAGTCCAAGAACACCGATCTTGGCCTTCTTTACCATTATTTTACCGCCTCTAAGAAATTCTTTTCATTCTGTGCATCTGCATATTCTGAATCCATTTCTCTAATTCCTGCTGGGAATTCATATTTTGCTAATCTTT
>JAVWKI010000214.1:0-2720 GCA_036638575.1 Anaerovoracaceae bacterium
ACCTATAATATTTTGGAAAAAATATCAAAAAAGCTAGAATTTATCGGAAAGCCTATGGGCATGAGCAAGGATGCAATTTTCCCTTTGCTGGTGGGCGTTTTTATTGGCGTAACCTATGGCGCGGGAACCTTAATGGAGCTTAATGAGCGAAAGCCTCTGAGCAAGAAGGACTTTGCACTAATCGGAGTATTTATGTACATTTGCCATGGCATTATTGAAACTGGCTTCCTCTTTGGCGTTAATGGTGCCTCCGTGCTGGTGGTGACGGTGGGGAGATTATTGCTTGCCTTTATTGTCACCTGTATTTTTGCACGACTGCCGTATATTCGACGGAAAGATAAATAATTGTCAGAAAATATTGCGAATAAGGACTTCGGATGTTATACTAAAGACATTACTTTAAAATAATATTTTAGGAGGACTTACTTATGAAAGGCTATACCAGCGAGACCATTAGAAACGTTGCACTTGTAGGACACGGCGGATGTGGTAAAACTACATTTTTAGAATCTGTACTCCTTGAAACAGGCGCGATCACCAAGATGGGTAAAGTAGAAGATGGAAATACCGTATCCGATTACGATAAGATGGAAATCGAAAAAGGATATTCAATTAACACTTCTGTTGTCCCTGTCGAGTGGAAAGACAGCAAGATCAATTTTATTGATACTCCGGGATACTTCGACTTTATCGGAGAAGTAAATGCAGCATTGAGAGCAGCAGAAGCAGCCATCATTTTGGTTGATGCCGGTGCAGGAATTCAAGTTGGAACCGAACAAGCTTGGAAAGCCTGTGAACGATATAAGAAACCTAGATTTATAGTAATAAACAAAAGAGACAAAGACGAATTCGATTATCATAAAACCTTCGGCGAATTAAAAGAAAAATTCGGTGAAGCCTTGATTCCGTTTAGTTGGCCGCTTTCAGCAGAAATAGACGAAGAACTGAAGGAAGCCATCGCCATGACGGATGATGAATTAATGGAAAAATACTTTAACGGCGAAGCCTTTTCTGAAGAAGAAATTAAGGCAGGACTAGCCAAGGGAATTCATGACGGCGGAATTGTTCCGGTTTGCTCCTCTGCATTCTCCCTAGGACACGGCAGTGAGGGCTTATTGGATCTACTGGTTACCTATGTCCCTACCCCGTTAGAGCATGGTCCTTATGCAGGATTTAATGACAAAAACGAGCCGGTAGAAAAGATTTCACACGTAGATGGACCGGTTTCTGCCTTCGTATTCAAAACGATGATTGACCCATTTGTGGGAAAAATTTCTGTAATGAAGGTGGTTTCAGGCAAGATGCTTTCCGGAATGGAAATTCTTAACGAACGAACCGGAAAAATGGAAAAGCTGGGCAAGCTGTTCTTCCTTCGTGGAAACAAACAGCAGGAGCTTGACTATGCAGAGGCCGGAGATATTGTTGCCGTAGCAAAATTACAGCACACCTTATCCGGAGATACTCTTTGCGATAAAAATGATATTATTCGATACTTGCCACTAGACTATCCTAGCCCATCTCTTTATATGGCCATTGAGGCAGCAGAGAAGAAGCAAGAGGACAAAGTATTCTCAGGTCTAGCAAGACTTAGAGAGGAAGACCCTTCCTTCGTTATCGAGAGAAATAATGAGACAAAGCAGACACTTCTTGGTGGACAGGGAGAAATCCAGCTTGGCGTAGTAATGGCAAAGCTTAAAGATCGCTTTGGCGTAGAAGTAAAGACTATCCCGCAAAAGATTGCTTATCGAGAAACCATCAAGGGCAATTCTGACGTGCAGGGTAAGCACAAAAAGCAATCCGGCGGAGCAGGCCAGTATGGTGATGTACACATTCGTTTCTCACCGAGCCAGGAGGAATTTGAATTTACCGAATCCTTGTTTGGCGGCTCAATACCAAAGAACTATGTGCCGGCAGTAGAAAAAGGCTTGAGAGAGTCCACCGAAAAAGGTCCACTGGCTGGATGCAAGGTAGTGGGTGTTAAGGCAGATCTTTACGATGGTTCTTATCACGATGTAGACTCAAACGAAATGGCCTTTAAGATTGCCGCATCCTTGGCATTTAAAAAGGGTATCGTTGAGGCGAAGCCTTGCTTGCTAGAACCGATTATGCATGTAGAAGTAACCGTTCCAGATAATTATATGGGCGATATTATGGGAGACATGAATAAGAGGAGAGGCAGAATCTTAGGTTCTGAACCGCTAGAAGGCGGAGAACAGAAGGTTATTGCAGAAGCTCCGCAGGCAGAGCTGTTTGACTACTCAATCACTGTGCGTTCTATGACCCAGGGAAGAGGAACTTATGAAATTCGCTTTGCAAGATACGATCAGTTACCGCAGAATTTAGCGGACAAAATCATTTCAGCACATCAAGCTGAAGTAGAAGCAGGACATTAATAGACAATAGTCGGTGTGTTTCCATTAATGGAGGCACACCAACTTTTTTGGAGAAGGCAATGAAGATATACAGAAGAAATTCACGAAAGAACCCATGGAGAAACACCAGAGAAATCAAGGAATTGGATGTAGGCACGATTCTTGCACGGCTACTGATTTTTAGTATCCCAATTATGTTGATCTGCCTAAGCAGCAATTTGGTTTTGCGACTTCCTGATGCATACCAATACAACTTAAGCGCAACCCAGTCTGTCAGTGAAAGTGGAAGGGTGATTAAGGAGGATAAGTTGGTAGAGCTGTTTGCTGACTTTATGCAAGGCAAAACCG
>JAVWKI010000215.1:0-2701 GCA_036638575.1 Anaerovoracaceae bacterium
CTGGCGTTGCAGCAATTATTCAGCCGGGCGGATCGATTCGAGACAAGGAGTCCATTGACAAGGCCAACGAGCTTGGCATTGCCATGGTATTTAGCGGAATGCGTCATTTCAAACACTAAGGAGGCAAAATGAAGGTATTAGTAGTAGGCGGCGGCGGCAGAGAGCATGCGATTTGTTGGAAGCTAAGCAAAAGCCCTAAGGTTTCCACATTGTTTTGTGCTCCGGGAAATGCAGGTATCGCAGCAGTTGCAAACTGTATCAATATTAAGGCAGAAGACATTTCAGGGATTTGTGATTTTGCTCAATCGGAAGGAATTGATTTGGCGGTAATTGGGCCGGAGGTTCCCCTTGCGATGGGAATAGTGGATGCCCTTACGGAAAAAGGAATCAAAACCTTTGGACCGGACAAGAATTGTTCACAGCTAGAGGCAAGCAAGGCCTTCACCAAAAGCTTTCTTGCAAGGCACAACATTCCTACCGCAGCATATAAGGAGTACACCGACAAAGAAGCCCTAAAGGCGGATATTGGTATTTATGGTTACCCTATGGTGCTAAAGGCAGATGGCCTGGCGGCCGGTAAGGGCGTTGTCCTTGCAGAAGATGCAAAAGAGGCGGAAGCTGCCATTGAAGAGATGATGGGCGAGCGTGTCTTTGGCACTGCCGGAGATAAGGTGGTTGTGGAAGAGTGTCTTGTAGGCGTAGAGGCTTCCATGCTTTGCTTTGTGGACGAGCACGCTATCGTTCCTATGGAATCCGCACAGGACTATAAGAGAATTTTTGACAACGATCAAGGCCCAAACACGGGAGGCATGGGAACCTATTCCCCATCCTTGGTGTTTAACAGCCAATTAGAAGCGCAGATTCGAAAAGAGATTTTAGATCCTACCCTTGCAGGGTTCCAAAAAGATGGACTGAAATTCAAAGGGGTTTTATTTATCGGCCTAATGATTACCGATAAGGGGCCAAAGGTAATTGAATTTAATAATCGCTTTGGCGATCCGGAAACCCAGTCCGTATTAATGCGAATGGAATCCGACTTAATGGAGGTGTTCCTTGCAGTTTGTGAAAATAAGCTGTCAGAGATAAAGCTACAGTGGTCTAACCAGTCTGCAGTTTGCGTTGTGCTCGCATCCGGTGGTTACCCGGGAGATTATCTTAAGGGCATTGAAATTCAAGGCCTGGATAAGGTGGATGAGGATGTAGTGGTATTCCATGCAGGAACCGCCATAGATCATCTTTGCCAAGGAGATTCTTGCTATGATGGCATCGTTACTGCAGGAGGCAGAGTTTTGGGTGTGACTGCACTGGGGACTACCCATGATGAAGCCAGAGACAAAGCCTTTGATAATGTGAAGCGAATCAACTTCCAAGGAATGCAATACAGAAACGACATTGGGTTAATCATCAAGAAATAAATCAAGAAATACAAGATAAATTCAAAAGACTCTCTACCGGCTTGGCAGGGAGTCTTTTTACCGTAAACTTTATTTTTCTTTGTAGGAAATTCCCTCCAAGGCCAACAAAAATCTTTTTTTTGCTAGGCCTCCGGTATATCCGCCTAAGGTTCCATCGGCAGCGATTACACGATGACAGGGAAGGACAATGCTAATGGGATTCTTGCCGTTGGCAGTGCCTACTGCACGACAAGCCTTAGGATTTCTCAGCTTCCTTGCAACCTGTGCATAGCTTACCGCTTCTCCATAAGGAATGGTCGCTAAGGCATCCCATACCTGATGTTGGAACCTCGTGCCACCATAAGCAAGGGGGAGTGAAAAGGTTTTTCGTTTTCCCTCAAAGTACTCAAGGAGTTGATGCACCGCCATTGTAGTAAGGGGCCCCGGTGTGTCCTTTGTACTTTTTGAAACAAATTCAATTCCCGTAATGGCAAGATCGTCGGATGTTATGCGAATTAGCCCAATAGGGCTGAGTAGATGCGAACAATATTTCATGTGTTTAACCCTCCTAGATAAGTATACCATAATCAGAAATTTTAGTGTATAATGATCTGAGGAGGGCTAAAGATGAAAAAGAAAATAGTAACGATTAGTAGAGAGTTTGGCAGTGGGGGTAGGTTGATTGGCAAGCGGCTTGCAGAGGAGCTGGGCGTACCCTATTATGATAAGAATATATTAGACAGTATTGCCGAGGAAAACGGTTACTCAAAAGAGATGATCGAAGAAGATGAAAAGAAAGCAAAAAATGGTTTTCTTTACAGCCTATCCAATGCATTTGGAACCGCAGGATATGGACCGGACACCTTGTCCATTAACGAGAAATTTTTTATTGCACAGTTTGATTATATTACTCGCTTGGCAGAAGGCGATCAGGGTGGTGTAATTGTAGGAAGATGTGCAGATTATGTATTGCGAAAGTATGCACATGCAGTCAATGTCTTTGTCTATGCCGAAGAAGAAGCAAAGCTTCAGCGGGCAATTACAGAGTACGGAGTGCCGGAAGAAGAGGCAAAGAAGCGCCTTGCCGCAATAGACAAAGCTAGGGCAAATTATTATCGCTACCACACGGGACAAAAGTGGGGAGAGCCGATTAATTATCACCTATCCTTTGATAGTGGATATCTGTCAGTGGACGGAGCAACAAAGTTAATTTTAAGTTATTTGAACCTAAGGGAGGAAGAAGATGTTAGATAAGAAAGTTGTACAGCTATTAAATGAACAAGTAAATGCAGAATTTTATTCCGCAT
>JAVWKI010000216.1:0-2698 GCA_036638575.1 Anaerovoracaceae bacterium
GAATATTAGTGATGAAGAATTTGCAGAGCTGAAATCTATTTCTTATGCAGAAATGCTACATCATCCATTGAATACTCAGCTCCAAGAGATTTTTTCCGGTGGCAAATTTAGCAGTGAGGTAAAGTATGCCTATCTTTGGACCTTGCTTGAGCCCGATGAGGTGAAATATACAGTCACCGCCGAGGATGCAGAGTATTACAACGTAGACCCTGGCACACCGCTAGGTACAATTTGGCTTCTTGATGTTGTGGTCAATGAATATGTAGACGAGGATCTGGATATGGATGCCATCGAAGAATATTATGGTAACGATCAAAATCGATACACTACCGTTCGCCCTTATGACGATGATTTATGCAAAAATCCAAGAGAGGTCTATCTTTCTGATGCCAACGAATTCGGAAAAGTTATCGTGGCTTCTGTTCCGGTATATTCTACCGAAAACAATTTTATCGGATACATGAATATTGATATGTTTTATGATGTCTTCCAAGGCCATATTACAGAAAACAGAAACCACTTTGCGCTTCTGTTTATTTTTCCATCTATTTTACTTTCCCTTATTTACATTGTTTTTTCTATTAAACGCGCCAAGCAAAGCACCTTAGAGGTGAATACCGATCCCATGACCGGGCTTTACAACCGAAGACATTTAGACGCTACCTTGCCAAAAATTGTAAAAAAAGCCTTCCTCAACGAAGAACACCTTTCTTCTATTATGGTTGATATTGACTTTTTTAAGGCCTATAACGACAATTATGGGCACAAGGCCGGCGATGATGTAGTAATTCAAATTGCCAAGGCCATCCGCTCTGTTACACAAAAAAATGTAGACTACGTCTATCGATATGGCGGCGAAGAAATATTGGTTTTGCTTCCCAATACCCGGTTAGCCGGTGCCGAAAACATGGCAAGAAAAATCCAACAATCCATAAAAGAGCTAGGTATCACCCATTCCTTCAGTAGTGTAGCGCCTCTCATTACCGTTTCTCAAGGGATATACACCGCCATTCCGAAATCTAGCGATTCCAAAGCCTGCAACGCCTACATTGAGCATGCAGATAGCTCTTTATATGCTGCCAAATCCGCAGGAAGAAATTGCTATCAAACTTATGAAGCAGAGTAAAATGACCCATTAAGGCCATGTAAACCCTCTGCTCTTTGGGTACAATGGAGTAAAACAACGTAATGGTATATTATTGTAACAGAAGGAGGAAATGAAATGAATAAACAAGAACGGTTTTCTTTTACCGCCCTACCTCAAAACTTAACGGAATTAAAAGCCCTTCCATCAGGAGATTTACAGTCACCCTTTGCAGTAGCGGCCCTCACTGTTGCTGCACTATGCCAATATCCAAAAGATAGCAAGGCCTCCGTGGAGATGCTCAATTTCCTCAAGGGCCCCCAACCGCTTTCTCCCTATGAACTACAATTCTTAGCCGATCGATTTCGGGATAAGTGCTATGTTCCGATTTCCTACTTTGAAGGGGCTTCTCCACAAAACAATTACACCCCTACCGCACCATTCTCTATTATCGTTTCTGATAACCCTTATTCCTATACCCAAGAAGGCTATGCCCTTCTCTATGTGCAGTCTTCAGGAGCAGATGCTCCCCGCCCCATAAAGCTACGTCAAAAAGGCACACAATGGTTTTTGTGGGAACAACACCTTTTGGCCGACATCCGCATACCAAAATCCGCTGACCCTTGGGCATAATGGTTTCAATAGTTTTGCGAGCCTTCTAGAGCAGGCTTTTCTTCACTAAATACATTTACACCGTTATGGGTCTATGATACGATGTACCCACGAAGCAGACATTGGACAAGATAAAAAAGAAGTAAATCAACTGCTTGTTAGGGGGGGACAAAACAATGAATACAGCATTATGGATTGCAGTGGGAGCAGCCATCTTATGTGCCATAGTTCCGATCGTATTAGGCGGCAAAAAGAAAAAATAATTCCGGAAAATATATTCGTAACAGAAGCAAAACCGCCACTTTTCGTGGCGGTTTTGTTTGCTCGTTTGGGATACTCCCGTTTTGCCAAGCAGTCTACCCTGAGCGTTCTTCCCCTTTAATCTCGGTATCCGAACACATTGATGCAAAGGGAAAACCAGAAGTAATCGCACCCTGCTTACAAACCTTTTTGCACTCACCGCATCGAATACACTCTAAGCTATCAATGGATTTAGTAATTTCTATATTCATTTTACAACTTTGTTCGCAAACTCTACAGCCGTTACATTTCAGTTTATCTACATTCATTTTATAGAAGCTTATTTTATTAAAGAGCGAATAAAACGCCCCCAAGGGACAAAAGTATTTGCAAAATGGACGATAAACAAACATGGCGCCGCCTACGACAACAAGCAGTATGGCCATCTTCCAATTAAACAAAAATCCAAGGCTTGCTCTTAGGCTTTTGTTGGTTAAAATCAGCGGGATTCCTCCCTCTAATGTACCAACCGGACAAAGCCATTGGCAAAAATATGGAGGTGCAATGCCAAAGTCATTTGTTAACACAATTGGAAGAATAATTACCATTACCGCTGCAATTACATACTTTGTCCATCGCAGTGGCTTATCGATCTTTTTAGCAATCTTTACCTTTGGCACAGGAAGCTTATACAGCAAATCCTGAATAAGACCAAAGGGGCAGAGAAACCCACAAACAAGCCTACCAAGCAACACACCAAAC
>JAVWKI010000217.1:0-2669 GCA_036638575.1 Anaerovoracaceae bacterium
TGAGCAAAGAAAAGGTAGCAACTGCAATGACCCAGGAGGATGGGGCCAGAAATGTTGTGCTTTCCAGCAGCAAAACCTCAGCGGTAACGGAAGAAAACCTGGAGGACCTTTTGATTCCCGTGCAGGATAGGATCTCTGGGGAAACAAAGGAAATTCGTCTTGGAGATATTGCAGAGCTTTCGCAAAAGGAAACCCTAAATGAAATCAAGCACGATAATCAGAAGCGGACATTAAGGGTTACCGGGGAGGTAGACAAAGAATACAATGTAACCAAGGTTACCCAAGCAGCACAGGCGGCCGTGGAGAAGCTGGAGCTTCCTTCCGGAGTAACCTTGGATTTTGATGGAGAAAACGAACAAATTATGGATGCAATGAAGCAGCTGCTACAAATGCTGATTTTGGGCCTATTGATGGTTTATCTTGTTATGGTTGCTCAGTTCCAATCCTTGATTTCTCCTTTGATTGTTATGTTTACCGTTCCCCTTGCCTTTACCGGAGGCTTAATCGCCTTGCTGATTACCGGCTTTGAGATCAGTGTGGTTTCTATGATCGGCTTTGTTGTGCTTATGGGGGTTATTGTCAATAACGGTATTGTGTTGATTGATTACATTAACCAGCTGAGAAGAGATGGGGGAGACAAGAAAACCGCGATTATTGAGGGTGGAGCGACTAGGCTAAGGCCGGTGTTGATGACGGCATTGACCACAATCCTAGGATTGGTCCCTTTGGCACTGGCCATGGGAGATGGCGGAGAAATGATGCAGCCGGTAGCAATTGTGTGTATCGGGGGGCTGCTTTATGCTACATTGATGACCTTGGTTGTGATTCCTATCATGTATGACTTACTCAATGGGAGAGGACAAAAAAGAAAAAATACAAAAAAAGTTAAGAATATTTAAAAAGGGGAGTTGACGATACTGCGGTTGTGGTGCTATAATTATGCCATTGCTTATTGAGCCGGCGTGATGGAATTGGCAGACGTGCGGGATTCAAAATCCCGTGGTGGCAACACCGTATGGGTTCGACCCCCATCGCCGGCACCATGTTGCTTATAACACTCGGAGCAGACCCTAGCAGGGTGTGTATGTGTTCCGAATTTACAATTGGTTAAACCAAGGAGGATATTTATGAAGAGCATTATGACTTTTGCACCTTTAGTTTTATTAGTAGTAATTATGTATTTCTTACTAATCAGACCGCAGAAGAAAAAAGAAAAAGAAGTCAATACAATGAGATCAAATCTAAGAGTTGGAGATGAAATCATTACAATTGGAGGAATTTGCGGTAAGATCGTAAAGACAAAGGACGAGTCCATTGTTATTCAGGTTGGAGCAGATAAATTAAAGTTTGAAATGATGAAGTGGTCCGTTTCAAGAGTTGTAACTCCATCAAACAGACCAGAGCCAAAGGCTGAAGAGCCGGAAGCAGAAGAGCCAGCAAAGAAGGCGCTTCCAAAGAGAATCAAAAAAGCATCTGCAGCAACAGAGGAAGCTACTGAAGCACCAGCTGAAGCAGAACAGGCTGTGGAAACACCGGCTGAAACAGAAGAGAAAAAAGAAGATTAATTTTATCAAAAAATTTCCGGATCCCCAAAGGGTCCGGTTTTTTTTAGATTTATTCTGACATTTCAAGGGATACCCTTGTTAAAAGCACCCAAAAAGTGTAAAATACTATGTATTGCAAAAATAGAAAAGGAAGGTTAAACGATGAGCAACAGAATGAAAAAAGTGCTAGCAGTGCTAATTCTAGTCATTATTGTACTGGGTTGGTACTTTACCCTGTGGGGGATTCCGGGAAAAGTGGATCCGTTAAAAGACAAAATTCAACTAGGTTTAGATATTAAGGGCGGGGTATATGTAGTCTTAGAAGCCCAAGATACGGAGGATCTAACCGAGGCGGAGTTAAAGGATCTGATGGATAGAACCCAAGCGGTTATTGAAAAGCGAGTAGATGCAATGGGAATTGCAAATCCTACCGTTTCTGTTGAAGCAGGAAATCGTATTCGAATAGAGCTGCCGGGGGCAGAGGATGCAGAAGAGGCCATTAAGCAAATTGGTAAGACTGCACAATTGAAATTTACCCTTGCAGATCAAAGCTTGGTTTTGGACGGAGGCTCCGTGAAGGATGCAACTACCGGTCAGAACAAGGAGAAGGGCGGCTACGTTGTTAATTTGGAATTTGACAGCGAAGGAGCCAAAGCCTTTGAAAAGGCAACAACCATAACAGCGGGAGGCGGTGTACCTTCCACCTTGATGCTACAAAATGGAACCAAGGTTCAGGATAATGCGATTGTAATTAAGCTGGACAATGAAATTATTTCCGCACCTTCTGCCCAAAGCGTAATCAGCGGGGGCAAATGCGAGATTTCCGGAAGCTTCTCACAAAAAGAAGCGACCAACTTGGCAGCATTAATCAGAGGTGGTTCTCTTCCTGTAGAATTAAAGGAAGTAACCTCTTCGGCACAAACGGCAAAGATTGGGCTAGATGCCTTAGAAATGAGTATCTATGCCGGAATTATCGGCGCAGCCATTATCTTCCTGATTATGTTGGTGGGCTACAGAATTATGGGTGTAGCGGCAGATATCGCCTTGACGCTATATATTCTTATCATGCTTGCAGTTATGGCACTGATGGGAAGTGTATTAACCCTGCCGGGTATAGCGGGTATT
>JAVWKI010000218.1:0-2650 GCA_036638575.1 Anaerovoracaceae bacterium
AACATCTACTCACCTGCCAGTCAAATTCGAACATCTGTTCTTACTTGATTCTAGCATATGAGATTTCCTTTTGCAAGCCTTTTTCAAAGGATACAAGGAAAATATATTATTCCTCATATCCTTGAGGGTTATTCTTCTGCCATCTCCAAGAATCCTGACACATCTCCTTGATGCCTCGCTTGGCAGCCCAGCCAAGTTCTTTTTCTGCCTTCGAAGCATCCGAATAACAAGAGGGCACATCTCCGGCTCTGCGCTCTTTAAATACATAATTGATCTTTAATCCATTCGCTTCTTCAAATGCATTGATGACATCCAATACACTGTATCCAACCCCGGTTCCTAAGTTATAAATCCGGACACCCCCCTTGCTTCCCTTCAATTTCTCCAAAGCCTTTACATGACCATCCGCCAGGTCCACTACATGGATATAATCTCTGACACAGGTTCCATCCGGTGTATCATAATCACAACCAAACACACCCAAGCAAACCAGCTTTCCCACCGCAACCTGCGTAATATAAGGAAGTAAATTGTTGGGGATGCCCTTGGGATTCTCACCGATCTTACCGGATTCATGCGCACCAATTGGGTTAAAATAACGTAAAAGCATCACATTCCACTCCGGATCCGCCGTATGAAGATCGGTTAAAATCTGTTCCAACATCCCCTTCGTTCGACCATAAGGATTGGTGATCTCGCCCTTTGGACAGGCTTCGGTAATCGGCACAAATGCCGGATCGCCATAGACCGTCGCGGAAGAACTAAATACAATCTTCTTGATGCCGTGTTTTCTCATCTCATCACAGAGAATCAAGGTTCCGGTAATGTTATTATGGTAGTATTCCAATGGCTTATAAACCGATTCTCCAACGGCTTTCAAACCTGCAAAATGAATCACAGCATCAATCTTTTCATTGTCAAAGACCTGTTCTACTGCCGCCTGATCCAGTAAATCCACCTCATAAAATGTCAGCTTTTTGCCTGTAATCTCTTCCACTCTGTTGAGGGATTCCTTACAGGAATTACATAAATTATCAAGTACTACAACCTCATAATCTGCATTTAAAAGTTCAATGCAAGTATGACTGCCGATGTATCCCGCACCACCTGTTACTAAAATTGTCATAGCCGTCCTCCTTATGTTTCTCAATCTGTAGGCTGAAAAAAGTAGCCCCTTTCCATTTATTATATATGGAAAGAGGCTAAAAAACAATGTATTTTACTTACATAATTTCTTGAATTCATCTGCTACAAACTGTACCTGCGTACCTACTACGACCTGAACCGATGTCTTGCTTGGGCGAATAATACCTGCAATACCGGCAGATTTGATCTTCTTTTCATTTACCAAGGTGTTGTCCTTGATTTCCAGTCTCAACCGCGTGATGCAGTTATCAATGGAAACGATATTGCCTTTGCCGCCCAATCCCTCCAAGATGGTAGCTGCAACTGCAGTAAAGTCATTATTGGATAACGTTACCTTCATCTCGCCATCCAAATCGTCATCTTCACGTCCCGGTGTCTTTAAATTGAATTTCAAAATCACGGTGCGGAAAATGATGTAGTACAATCCACCAAATACAAGTCCCTGCAGCAACAGCATAAATGGCTGGTTGGCCATTGGCAATCTGCAGCTAAAGAGGAAGTCCGTTGCACCTGCACTAAAGCAGAAGCCCGCTGTCCAGTGGAAGGTTGCTGCGATAAATACAGACAAACCGGTTAACAATGCATGGATTACATAGAGTCCGGGTGCCAAGAACATAAATGCGAATTCCAGCGGTTCTGTAACACCTGATACGAAAGAAGCAACTGCTCCTGCAAGTAAGATACCTGCCGCAACTTTTTTCTTGCTGTCTTTTGCGGTGTGATACATAGCCAGTGCTGCTGCCGGCAAACCAAACATCATAACCGGGAAGAAACCTGCCTGATACATACCGGTGATTCCTTTGATGCCGCCTTCTGCGAAGCCCCAGAATTTATTGATATCGGCAATGCCTGCAATATCAAACCAGAACACGGCATTTAAAGCATGGTGTAATCCGGTGGGAATCAACAGACGGTTTGCAAATGCGTAGATACCTGCTCCTAAAGGTCCCAGGTTCATGATCATCTTGCCAAAGCCTACTAAAGCACTAAATACCATCGGCCATACAAAGTACAACACTGCCGACTCCAGAACCATAACAAAAGAAGTGACAATCGGAACACAACGCTTGCCGCTGAAGAAAGAAAGTGCTACCGGAAGCTGTGTCTTATGGAATTTGTTATAGCAAACAGATGCCGTAATACCAGAGATAATACCGATAAATGCATTGCCAATCTTTGCAAATGCCAAGGATTTCTCAGGTACCAAATCCGGTGCGATTGCGGTGATGGTTCCGCTTGCCAATAGCGTGGTGACGGTCAAATAAGCGACCAAACCGGCCAGACCCGCTGCTCCGTGCTGATCATCTGACATACCAATCGCGACACCGACTGCAAACAGAATCGGTAAATTGTCAATGACTGCTGCTCCTGCTTTTACCAAAAACAAACCGATAAATCCCATAACACCTGAAATAGCGCCGCCCTGCATGGTTTCCGGTGCAAAGAAATAACCAATACCCATCATGATTGCTGCTACCGGAAGAACTGCTACCGGAAGCATAAT
>JAVWKI010000219.1:0-2581 GCA_036638575.1 Anaerovoracaceae bacterium
CCTTGGTATCTCTCCCCACAATCATAGAAACAGCAAATCTAGCTCCTTCTAGGTCCCCCTTAGTCAAGGCAGCATAGACCTTCATGCTTTCCTTTTTTAGGGATTTGGTTGCTAGAATTTGATAACACATAAAGCTTTCCACAATAAAGGCTATCCATGGGTTAATTCCAGCAAGAAACCATAAGATACAAAAAGGAACAAGAAAAGAAAGAGAAATAACCAAGAGAGAAAGGATCATTCCTCCAACAAATTCCCCGCCTTTGGACTTTGGAAAAATCCTGCGAATGCCATGCTCCCCAATGGCGATTCCATTTCCAATGGCACGAATTGGATGAGGGAGCATGGTTGGATCTCCAAAGATTAAATCTAGTACAAAGCCAATAATTAACGTCATTTTTTACTTGCCTTCTTTCAATGTCAGTAGCGTCTCTACCATACTTTCAATTGTTGCTTCCTGTGCAATGATTGTTTTCATCCCAAAGTTCTCTGCCGCCTGTCCGGTTTGCTCACCGATACATACTGCCTTGATTTCCTTTGTGTCTACCTGAGGATTGAGCTTCACAAAGGCATTGACGGTAGATGCGCTGGTAAATGCCACATAATCTACCTTATCATCATAGGCACAAGCCAGATTCTCTTCCTCATTTACCGTGTCGTATACCGGAAGGTCTACATAGGAAATTCCTGCGGCCTCCAAAGGCTCAATCACCTCTTGTGTTCCGATTTTGGATCTAGGAATCAATACCCGTTCTTCCTTGCAGACCTGCGCTAATGCTTCTCCTAAGGCTCTTCCGCTGTATACCTTTGGCACAAGATCCACTAAGATGCCTTTTTTTTCTATGGCTCTTGCAGTAGCACGGCCAATGGCCGCAAACTTTAGCTGACCTAAGTGGCGAATGTCCATAGGTAGGGCAGCCATTTCTTGGTAAAAGGCTTCCACTCCTGCAACACTGGTAAACACAATCCAGCCATAATCTTGAATTTCTCTTAGCGCCTGCTGTAGTGCTTGATTATCCTGGATTTTTTCCGTACGAATGGTCGGTAGCAGGACCACCTCCGCCCCCAAAAAAGCCAGTCGCTGTGCAAGGGTGGAATTTCTATCCTTAGGCCGAGTAATGGCAATCTTCATTCCGCCTAGCGGCCGTTTTTCTGCCCAGCTAAACTCCTGCTCCAAGGCGCAAACTTTTCCCACGACAATAATTGCCGGCGTTCCTATCTTGGCCTTTTCTGCATCCTCCTTTAGATGCTCAATGGTGGAAACCACACGCCGCTGATGAGAAAGGGTTCCGTTTTCCAAAACCGCTGCCGGCATATCCTTGTCCATTCCTGCCGCCATCAGCTGGGTGCAAATATGTTCCATTGATGCTACGCCCATTAAAAAGATCAAGGTCCCCTCTAAGCGGGTAAGGGCCTCAAAGTCAATTTCTGCCCGCTCTTCTTTTTTGGTATGTCCGGTAATGATATGCACCGAAGAGCAATAGTCTCTATGAGTCACAGGGATTCCGTTATATGCCGGAACCGCTACTGCGGAAGTGATTCCCGGAACGATTTCAAAAGGAATTTCATGGCGAACCAAAAGCTCCAGTTCTTCTCCCCCTCTACCAAAGACAAATGGATCTCCACCCTTTAACCGAACCACCTTGTTCCCCTTTAAGGCCTCTTCCAGGAGAATCTCATTGATTTTCTCCTGAGGAACTTGATGATAGCCGGCCTTCTTGCCTACATAAATCTGTCTTGCCCGGTCAGGAACCATGGCCATTACCCCTTGTCCCACCAGCTTGTCATAGACGACCACATCGGCTTGATCCAATACACTTTTTCCCTTTAGGGTAAATAGGTTTCCATCTCCGGGGCCGGCACCCACCAACCAAACTTTTCCTTTATTGTTCATCACCGTGAAACGCTCCTTTCAGTTTATCGGCTAGGGCCACCGCTAGAGCTATGGCATCCTCCTTGGGGCCGGTTTGTTCATCCACAACAAACCGAGTTTTTTCTTCGTCGCTGTAAAACCCTCTGATGGTAATTCCCTCACCCTTAAGCTGTGCAAAAGCACCAATAGGTGAGCTGCATCCGCCTTCTAGCCTTGCCACAAGGGCGCGCTCTGCGGTAGCTTCGATTCGAGCCTGCTGATCGTCTACTCCATCTAGATAGGAATAATCCTCTCCCGCTCTTCCTTGTACCACCATAATGCCTTGCCCTGCTGCAGGTACCATTTCTTCTGGGGTAAACTCCCTACTAATTCGATGGTCTAAGGATAAGCGCCGTAGGCCTGCCTTGGCCAAAACCAAACAGCTGTACTCTCCGCCATCTAGTTTTTCCAGACGGGTAAGGACATTTCCTCTGACGCTTTTTTGTTCCATTCCGGGGAAAAGCGCTTCCAGCTGCAAGGTTCTTCTTGGACTTGAGCTTCCAATGGGTTTAGTTTCATCTAAATTTCCGTCTTTGGGCAGAACCAAAACATCTTCTGCCGCTTCCCGCTTAGAAAAAGCAATCAGCGGTAAATCCTCCGGAACCTCCATGGGTAAATCCTTCAGGCTGTGAACAGAAATATCAATCTCTCCCTGTCGCAAGGCCCGATCCA
>JAVWKI010000220.1:0-2445 GCA_036638575.1 Anaerovoracaceae bacterium
CCTCCTATTTGATGTGTTTATGGAATCTGCTTCTGTCTGCTATAATACAAAAATAGCCCTGAGAAAACGCTCAGGGCTTAGGAAAAAACAATACTATCGTGTCTACTCTATGTATTATTGCGTTTCTTTCATCCGGACTATACCGTCGGTACCGGAATCTAACCGGTTCTGCCTGTTGGCTCGCGGACTCGTTGCTCTTGCACATTACCGCCGGTGAGGAGTTTCGCCTCGCCCTGAAACAGATATCTTTTCTTTATCCTACCACCGACAAATTATTTTGTCAATTGGTATATCGTATCCGCATAAATTTCCGTTATTTTCTTAAGATTCTCCAAATTGATCCATTCATCCTTTTGGTGGGCACACTCCTCTTCACTCGGGAAGCGAATACCAAAAGCCACCACCCGATTAAAGGCTCTCGCATAGGTACCTCCACCAATAACCAAAGGCTCACTCTGCTCATCTCCAGTATGCTGACGATAAATGTCCATCAAGGTTTTGATCATCTCATCCTCTTGAGGAAGGTAGACCGGGGCCTGATGCTTATGCTTCACAATCCCCAAATTATACTTCCGGCAAACCTCTTCCATGCCGCCATACACCTGTTCTTCATTGCAGGTAACCGGATAGCGTACATTGATGGTCAATCTAGCCACCTGTTCATTTAACTCAATTTGGCCAACATTTAGGATGGTTTCTCCAGAAGGCAGATCCGCAAGCCTGCAGCCTAAGGATGCACCATTTAGTTCCATTCCAATATGTCGATTATAAAACTCGATGAACTCATTGACATCCTCTGCCCCAAAGGTCAGCTCTCCCAAGAACGCCATCATCAAGCTAATGGCATTTTCTCCGCTCTCCGGCCTTGCACCATGGGCAGATACGCCCTTTACCACCACTTCCAAGCTTTTGCCCACTGCTTTTGCCGTAATTTGCATCTGCTTTAACTCACGCAAGGAAGCAACCTTGGTTTTTATTCCCTCGTAAATTCCAGGATTTTTTCCATTAATGACCACCCTTGCATAGTCCGCAACCATGTTGGGTGCAGAACCACCTACAAAGCTTTTTAGCACTAGGCCTTGGCCGTTTCCCTTGGAAAATTTCTTCGCTAAATCAAAAACCAAAATGCCCATTTCTCCGTTTACCGCCGGAAAATCCGAATCCGGGGTAAAGCCAAAGTCCGGCAGCCCCGCCTTAGACAGATAATAATCCATTCCTGCCCAGTTGGTCTCCTCATCTAGTCCCAAAATCAAACGAACTTTTTTATTCGGAAGAATTCCTGCATCGCGAATTGCCTTCATGGCATATAGTGCCGCCACCGTAGGGCCCTTGTCATCATTGGTTCCCCTACCATACATCCGTCCATCTTGAACTTCTCCGCCAAAAGGAGGATAGGTCCAACCATTTCCTTCCGGTACCACATCCAAATGACAAACAATCCCCATAACTTCTTCTGCAGCTTCTCTGCCATAATCCAAATGACCGCCATAGTTATCCGCATTAAATCCGGAAAATCCCCATTCTCGGCCCTTCTCCATGACATAAGAAAATGCCTCTTGCACCCCTTCTCCAAACGGGCAGGCTTCCGTTGCTGGACCTTCTACACTTTTTATGGCAATGAGCTCTCGTAAAGTCGTCAGCTCCTCTTCCCAATTTTCTTCTATCTTTGCTTTTATCTTCTGAACTGCTTCCATGACTTCCCTCCAAAACGATTTCCAAGCTACCCTTGCAAAAACTTCCACTATTCCATTAAAGAAGGAGCGTTAATGGATAACGCCCCTTTTCCGATAACTATTCTACAGACTCAACTGCTACGATTTCAGGATAGCTTTCCTTTAAAATCTTTTCTACAACGCCTTTGATGGTCATTTTTGCTCCCGGGCAACCTGCACAGTGTCCCTGCAATCTTACCTTCACGATATTGTCTTCGGTATACTCAACAAACTCAATGTCTCCGCCATCACGCTGTAAAAACGGTCTAATCTGCTCTAGTCCTTCTTTAATTTTTTCTTCCATGGTATTCTCCTTTTCATTAATCAAAAGCTCCAATAAGAACTCGTTAATTATTCATACACTGATAGGAACAAGTCTAAACTTGATTTCCTTGCCTTTTTACAAAAACATTATACAAGGTTTTTCCCTCATAGTAAAGCTATCTATCACAAAGTCATTTGACTTGTAAATTTCTTGTTTAACCTTGTCTAACCGTGGTATAATAGTTTCATCAAACGTTAACAAAATAATTTTAAAATAAAAAATGGAGGTATTATAATTATGAAATGGACATGTACAGTTTGCGGATATACTCATGAAGGGGACCAGCCACCGGCAGAATGTCCTCAGTGCAAAGTACCAGCTGAGAAATTCCAAAAGGTAGAGGAAGGCGCTCACGAATGGGTTACAGAGCACGTTGTAGGCATCGCTAAGGACGTAGATCCACAGATC
>JAVWKI010000221.1:0-2445 GCA_036638575.1 Anaerovoracaceae bacterium
TGATTGGCATTTCCACCCCTGCTTTTTTTGCTAATTCTTTGGCTGCTTTTGCGGTAAATATTCCTTCTACAACCATGCCAATTTTTTCAATGGCTTCTTCGGGAGGGATGCCCTCTCCGATCATCATTCCGCATCTTCGGTTTCTAGAGTGCATACTGGTACAGGTAACAATCAAATCTCCAATGCCCGTAAGCCCTGAAAAGGTAGATTCCTCTGCACCTAATGCGACGCCTAGTCTGGTAATTTCAGCAATTCCTCTGGTCATTAATGCCGCCTTGGCATTGTCACCAAAGCCAATTCCATCTGAAATTCCCGCGCCCAATGCGATAATATTTTTCAATGCACCGCCAAGCTCTACGCCAATCAGATCATCTCGCGTATATACTCTGAGCCTGTCGGTCATGAATACTTCCTGTATTTTCTTTGCTATGGCTCGGTCCTTTGCCGCCACCGCAACGGTGGTGGGTAGCCCTCTTCCCACTTCTTCTGCATGGGAAGGTCCCGACAATACCCCATAGGGAATTCCCGGTACACAGGCTTCTGCAATTTGAGATAGTCTGCAAAGGCTTCCTTGTTCAATTCCTTTGGCCACATTGACCAAAATTTGTGTGGAACTGAGCAATGGACGGCTTTGCTCAAGGACCGATCTAAATTGCTGTGCAGGTACAGAAAACACCACCAGTTCTGCCGTTTTTAGTGCTTCCTCCAGGGAGGCAGTTAGCCGAATTTCCCTGGGAAGAGGGATTCCCGGAAGATATTTTTTGTTTTCTCCCCGGGTCTGAATTTCCTTACATTGAAGGGCGCTTCTTCCCCACATGGTTACCTGATGGCCTTTGTTTGCAAGGGTAATTGCTAGCGCTGTTCCAAAGCTTCCCGTACCCATAACCGTGATCTGTTTCATTTTCTTTGCCTCATTTCTTTGCGCCCATCTTTGGCTCTTCTCCTCTAACCAATCGCCCGATATTGCCGCGATGCTTAACAAGAATAATCAATGCCAATACGCTGCCCAGCAGAATAAAGTCCGGCTCCAAAAAGTAGGCAAGAATGGGAAAGGTTAATGCGCCCAAAATAGAGCCTACCGACATTCGCCGAGATACCAAAACCCCCACTGCTACAACGCCAAGACAAGCAAGGCCAAGACAAGGATTCAGGCCCATAAGGGCACCAAAGGCAGTTGCTACGCCCTTGCCTCCCTTGAATCCAAAAAGTGCCGGCCAAACATGTCCGCAAAACACTGCAATAACACAGATCATGGCCACCTGCTGCCCAAGGAGCAAGCCCCCTAGGACAACCGCCAGCGTTCCCTTGAGCACATCAATAACCAAGGTTGCCACTGCAGCCTTTTTGCCCAAAACGCGAAGAACATTGGTGGTTCCCGCATTACCGCTACCTTCTTTTTTTATGTCAATGCCATGGGCCTTTCCGATTAAAATCGCCGGCGAAATATTGCCGATAAAATAAGCGACTACCGCTGCAATGACCGCAATCCAAATGGAGTTACCGTCTCCGATAAACCCCTCGAAATTATACATCCTCTTTTTCTCCCTTTTCTCTAAATACAAACTTAATTGAAGTTCCTTCAAATCCAAATGCGTCTCTGATCTTGTTTTCCAAATATCTGGAATAAGAAAAATGCATCAATGGTCTGGAGTTGATCTTAAAGGAGAACAGTGGCGGTTTTACGCCTACCTGTGTTGCATAGTAAATTTTCAACCGTCTTCCCTTGTCTGACGGCGGCTGCTTCATCATTACTGCATCGGCAATCAAGCTATTTAACTGGCCTGTAGGAACACGCATTGCCCGCTTTTCAGCAACAATCTTACACATTCCAATCACCTGATTCACTCTTTGCTTCTCCAGCACAGAAATAAAAATGCTCGGTGCATAAGACATGAAGGTCAGCTCTTTTGCAATATCCTGTTTAAAGTACTTCATGGTGTTGGTTTCTTTTTTGATCAGATCCCACTTGTTCACCACAACAACAATCCCTTTTCCTGCTTCGTGGGCTACGCCGGCAATTTTTTTATCCTGCTCGGTAATGCCCTCCTCTGCATCGATCATCAACAAGCAAACATCACAACGTTCAATGGCCGTTACCGCTCTAATTACGCTAAACCGCTCAATATCTTCGTTCACTCTGCTTTTTCTTCGGATTCCTGCTGTATCAATAAGCAGATATTTTTCTCCGTCTTTTTCAAATGGGCTGTCAATAGAGTCCCTAGTGGTCCCTGCGATAGGTGAAACGATAACTCTGTTTTCTCCAAGAAGTTCGTTGACCAAGGAGGACTTTCCCACATTGGGTTTCCCGATCATTGCGATCTTAATCCTATCCTCTTCTTCCCCTGAATAATTTTTGGGAAAGTTTTCTACGATTTCATCTAGCAAGTCGCCAATGTTAAGCATATTTGCCGCAGAAATCGGAATGGGCTCGCCCAATCCAAGCTC
>JAVWKI010000222.1:0-2443 GCA_036638575.1 Anaerovoracaceae bacterium
CGCTCGACCGATACCCCCGCCTTGACCGTCAATTACTGCAATTTCCATCATCAATCCACCATCCTTTCCCCGCAATTATAACACAGTGCCGGGGAAAAGAGAACTACACCAAGGCAAAAAGGTCATTTAGCGCCTCGCTCATGGTTGGATGGGTAAAGATCATATCTCGCAAAAGCGTATACTCTGCGCCGGTATCCATAGCCAGCTTAATTAAGTTGATCAGCTCATAGGATTCCTCACAAAGCAGCACTGCACCCAGGATTTTTTTGGTTTTTTCGTCCACAATGGCCTTTAACAAGCCTTGGGTACTTCTTAGTACCTGCGCTTTTGGAATGGCCGCTGCGGGCATGGTAACTACCTTTACCTGATAGCCTGCCGCAATAGCCTCTTGTTCTCCCATTCCCACACGCGAAAACGGTGGATCCATAAATACGCTGTAAGGAACATTTGCCCTGTCCTTCATGGTCCTGCTTCCTTCTCCCTTTAGCTGATCCCGAACGATACGGAAATCATCCAAAGAAATGTAGGTAAACTGCAAGCCGCCGGCTACATCTCCCAGTGCCCAAACGTTTTCTGCCGTAGTTCTGCCCCACTGGTCTACATCTATGGCTCCCCTTGAAGTCAGTCTTATTCCTGCAAGGTCAGCAGAAAGTCCCTCTGTGTTGGGTTTTCTTCCTGTTGCAACCAAAATTGCATCGGCATCGTCAAGAGGAAATTCCGTTAAGCCCATTTGAATTTCTACACCCTTAGCTTCCATAATTTCTTTGATGGCCAAGGCTACATCTGCATCCTCCCGAGGAAGGAAGGTGTCTTCTCGTTGCATCACCGTAACCGCTGAACCAAAATTGGCATACATGGCCGCAAACTCCATGCTAATATATCCGCCGCCGATAATCTTCAATTTTTTCGGAAGTACATCTAAATCCATTAGAGTATTGCTGTAATACACCTTTGGGTTATTTTCTAGCCCAGGAATAGGTGGAACCACCGGTGTTGCTCCAGTATTAATGAAGATCTTCTCTCCCTTAACGATCTCTACTACCCCTTCTCCCTCAAGGCTTCCCTTAATCTCCACCGTTCGCTCTCCAATAAAGGCTGCCGTACCGGTATACACCTCAACATTTGGATTGTCGTTGAGCATATTAAAGTTTTTTTGTCTCAGCATTGCGGTGAGTCTACGTTTTTCTTCCACCGCCGCCTTATATTTCTCCGCTTTTTCTTCAAAAGAAAGTGGTCCGCTATGCTTCACACCCAGTGCAGAGGTGACCAAAGACTTAGACGGAATGCACCCTACATTGATGCAGGTTCCTCCATACATTTGCGGATCCCGTTCAATTATTGCTACCCGCTCTCCTTGCTTTGCCAAATACCCGGCCATGGTTTTTCCACCCTTGCCGTATCCGATAATTATCGCATCATAGGTTTTCATTTCGTTCTTTCCTCTCTTGTTCCTTCTGAATTAACGTTTCTTCAATTTCCTTAATTTGAAGTTCCCTAAGTCCATTCATGCAAAGAAGATTCAAATCAGCATAAACCTTGCTCATGACCTCTGCCATTCCTGAGGCAACAAGACATTGCATATTTACATCCCCAGAAAGCCAGGAATTCTTTACCACCACCTCTTCCAAAGCGGTCAAAACCTGTGCCAAGGTAATCTCTCCTAGCTGATCGCTGTAGCAGTAGCCTCCGTTTTTGCCTTCCTTGGTTACCAATAAGCCTGCCTTTTTTAGCTTGGTCATCACCTTTCGTACCCGTGCAGGGTTGGTACAAATATTTTGTGCCATCACCTCACTGGAAAGGGTTTCCTTCTTGTGATATAAAAAAACTAATCCGTGTACCCCGACCAAAAAATCGCTATTCATCCCGTTCCCTTCTTCCTTACCTGTTTATGGACCTTCCCCTTTATTTTTCTATTTCATAGGGCCAATCCTTGATTCCGCCAAAGTCATAAACCTTGGTGTAACCTTTTTCTACCAAAATATCCGCAGCATCCTTGCTTCGATTTCCCGATCTGCAATAAACCAAAATCGTTTCTTTTTTGTCCGGGAACTTTTCCTCTGCTACCGCTTCAAGCCCATCTACCGGAATCAATGTAGCATCCTTAATGTGACCTTCATCGTATTCCCCTTGGGTTCTCACATCCAAAATCACTAAGCTGGAATCATTGTCCATCATTCGCTTAGCGGTTTCGGCTTCTACCTTGTGATACTTGGCTGTATTCGCCTTTTCTCGATTTCCTACGCAAGACATACACAGTGGCTCATCTTCCTTCCCCTCTAGCTTACTATTGTTGTTGCTTATGGCGAAATAACCTACAGCAATGGCAATTACCAAACCGGCAATCAAAAAATAATATTTCATCGTTCTGCCCTCCTTGGGAATAGTATACCACGTTTTTTAAACTGTAATCGTTTTATTTTCAGTTTGTTTTGTTTTTTCGCTT
>JAVWKI010000223.1:0-2439 GCA_036638575.1 Anaerovoracaceae bacterium
TTCTCTATTGCCATCACGCCGTTTTCTGCGTGTTCTACTTGGAAGCCTTTGCGAGAAAGTAGCTGCTTTGCCACTTCTACATTTAGGGGATGATCTTCTACCAGCAGGACTTTTTTGCCGGTGAAGTCAAAGTCGATCTTTTTTGCTGTGTCGTTTTCTTCCTTTTTCCCAAGGACGTTGTGAAGGGCGGAAACCATGGAGGCTTTGAACATAGGCTTGCTCATCATCAGGTTTACTCCGGCGAGCTTTGCCTCATGCTCAATTTGTACCCATTCATAGGCGGTCATAATGATAATCGTGACCTCCGGACCTACGATTTTGCGAATTTCTCTGGTGGTTTCTATTCCGTTCATCTCTGGCATCTTCCAGTCCACGAGAAGAATATCATAGGGTTTCCCTTCTTCTTTGCGTTTTTTTACTTCTGCTATGGCCTTGGCTCCGCTGTCTACCCAGCTGGCGTTGATCCCCATTTCCTCCAAGGTTGCCGTTGCGGATTCGCAAACGATTAGGTCATCATCTACCACAAGAATTTCCAAATTCGGGAAGGTTTCTCTTGGCTGTTTGGCCAAAGCAAGTTCTTCCCGCTGGCTGTTTTCTAGCTTTACCTCTACAATGAATTCCGTGCCTACGCCGACTATGCTGTTTACATCGATTCTTCCGTCCATTAAGGAAACTAGATTCTTGCAGATGGCAAGGCCTAGGCCGGTTCCGCCAAATTTGGTTGTTTTGCCCGAATCCTCCTGGGAAAAGGCGTCGAAAATATAGGGTAAGAATTCAGCTTCTATCCCGCAGCCGGTGTCTTTTACGCTAAATCGTAAGGTGGTATAGGCTTTTTCGGTGTTGATTTTTTCCGCACGAAGGGTAATTTTGCCTTCCTCCGGAGTAAATTTTACTGCATTGGACAGAATATTGATTAATATTTGCTGTAGCTTAACAGAGTCGCCTACATAAAATCCGTCTACGGTGTGATCGACGATACATTCATAAGCGATTCCCTTTCCTGCCGTCTGGGCATGGCAAATTGAGTTTACATTGGAGAGGAAGTCTGCAAAGGCAAACTCTTCTTGTCTAAGGAGCATTTTGCCACTTTCAATTCTGCTCATATCCAAAATATCATTGATTAGAGACAGCAAGAAGTGAGAAGAAATTCCAATCTTTGAAATGCAGTCCACAATTCGATCATTGTTGCCAATGGACTGGGCCGCTATGGTGGACATCCCTATGATTGCATTCATTGGTGTACGAATTTCATGGCTCATTCGGGAAAGGAAGTCTGTCTTTGCGGTGTTGGCTTGTCTGGCGGCAACTAAGGCAGTGCGCAGCGCTTCTGCCTTTTTTTCTTCCTTTTGGAACATTTCTGTAACGTCCGATCGGGTGAGCATGATCAGTTCATTTTCTTTATCAATATAGGAATATTGTAATTTTTTAATGGCTTGGCTATTGTCTTTTTCCCGTATTTTCAACACTACGTTGTAGGTTTGTTTGTCCTCTAGCTCTGCTTTTATGGTTTCTATATTCATGCTCTGGGCAGTTTTTTCCGGATCCTCTGAGATTACATAGGCCTTGCAGTAATCAGAAAAGGTCTGGCTATAGTTGTTGCTCTTTGGGCTTGGTTTTCGTGAGTTGATTTGCTCTGAATAGTACATGATGTAGCTGTCTTCTCTGCCATTAAGCTGAATGATATAATCATAATCGATGGCGACAACCTTGCTAAATAGGTCCTTCATTATTTTTTGCTCATGAACATTGAAGGCATAGAGCAAGGCTTCGACTTCTTTGGTTACCGGGTTTTCCATTAGGTTTCCATGGGTAACAATCCATTCAAATCGACCGTCCTCTACTTGATATTTATGTTCATAAGTAAGGTGTCGTTCTCCCGCGGCGAAGCTTCTTAGCATGTTTTCCCGGCCAAAAATTTTGCCATAGGCTTCCCGCTGTTCTCCTTGCGGAAGGCTCTTCATAACCTTTCTAAAAAGGCCATCAACCGTACCGTCTTCTTGCAAGTTCAAAAGGAAGGGAAAGGCAGATTGACCGTCTCCACAGGTGTTTTTTGTTAGGTTTAAATGAAAGGAGGCCATTACATTTTGTTCCATAATGTTTTTGTAGGACATTTGCTTATAGAACTTTTCTTCTGCAATTTTTTGTGCCGTAATGTCTTCGCTGGTTCCAAGGGCTTGGGTTGCTGGTTCTCCCCCTTCACTTAGGGTGGTATATTTTACCCTCTTCCACTGAATTTCTCCACCTTCGCTTGTTACCTTAATATCTAATTCCACACAGGTTGCCCCTGCCTTTAGCTGCTGATGAATGGCTTTAAATTCTTCTGCACTATCCGGATGGATAAGTCCGCTGTCAATGACACACTGAGGATAGTCTGCCATATATTCTGGCATGTGTAGATCCCGTATGGATCGAAAACCATTGATACAAACATCCTTCTCA
>JAVWKI010000224.1:0-2438 GCA_036638575.1 Anaerovoracaceae bacterium
TAAATTCTTTTGTGACCTTTAGAATATTGGAATTTTTTAACACCTCTCTTGGTGCATAGCCCTTCTTCCTTACATATTTGTCTAAGGAATCCTTTCCTTTTTCTACATTGTCTGACTTGTTTTCTTTCTTGAGCCATTGTCGAATTTTGGTTCTAGCCGTTGAGCTCTTGGCAATTTTTAACCAATCAATGGATGGGCCACTGGCATTAGGAGAGGTCATAATTTCAATAATATCCCCATTGTCCAGCTTGTGATCGATAGGCACCATCTTTCCGTTTATCTTAGCGCCAATGCACTTAGCCCCAACATCCGAGTGGATCTTGAAGGCAAAGTCAAGCGGTGTTGCCCCTGCAGGAAGCTCAATGACATCCCCCGCCGGGGTGAACACAAATACCTGCAAAGCGAACAGGTCGATTTTGAGGGTTTCCATAAATTCTGTTGCATCGTTGGTATCCTTCTGCCACTCTAATGCCTGTCTTAGCCATGCTAGCTTCACTTCTTCTTTGTCCTTGGACACGCCTTCCTTATATTTCCAGTGAGCAGCAATACCATATTCAGCAATTCTATGCATCTCATAGGTCCTGATTTGTATTTCAAAAGGACTGCCGGTATCCCCCATAACCGTAGTATGTAGGGATTGATACATGTTGGGCTTAGGCATAGCAATATAATCTTTGAATCTACCCGGTATTGGCGTCCACATGGTGTGAACAATTCCCAGTACCGCATAGCAATCCTTGATGCTGTCTACAATTATCCGCACTGCCATCAAGTCAAAGATTTCATCTATATTTTTATTTTGATACTTCATCTTTCGGAAGATGCTATAAAAATGTTTTGACCTTCCGGAAATATCGTATTTAATGTTCAAATCGTCCAAGGTTTCTTGAATATCCGCAAGAACATTGTCAATAGCTGCTTGTCGTTCTTCTTTTTTTGCACTAACCTTGCTAGAAATATCTGCATATTCTTTGCTATACAAATACTTCATTGCCGTATCTTCCAACTCAAATTTCATGGAATAGATACCAAGCCTGCTGGCTAAGGGCGCGTAAATATCCAAAGTTTCTTGACACTTATCATGGATTTGCTTTTCGCTCATATAGTTGATTGTTCTTAGATTATGCAATCGGTCTGAAAGCTTGATAATCAAGACCCGAATGTCCTTACTCATGGCCAAAAACATTTTTCTTAGATTTTCTGCCTGACGTTCTTCCTTATTTTCAAAAACCAAGGATCCGAGTTTGGTAACACCGTCTACAAGCAACTCTACCTCTTCGCCGAATTCTTCTTTTAGTTGCTCTGTCGTATAGTCGGTATCTTCTACCACATCATGAAGCAAGCCCGCAACCAAGGTGCTCTCATCCATACCAAGTCCCGCCAATATCTTGGCAACCTCCATAGGATGGCTGAGATATAGCTCTCCTGACTTTCTATACTGTCCATCATGCATTCTTTCGGCGACATCATAAGCTTCCCCGATAATCTCCATGTGATAATTGGGGTTAATTGCCTTAATACTGTCCAAAAAAGCTTGTCTGTTTTCCATTAACGTTTACCTTTCTCTCTTCTCTTTATTTTTCGTCCTTTCTTCTTGCTTCCCTTGACTTCTTTTTGTGTCCTTTTGGCGGCTCCTTATGTTCTGAACCCGCCGGAAGCTCTGCCGCTGCAGTTTCTTTTCCTGCCTTCTTTTCCTTCTTCATTTTTGCGATCTGCTTTTCATACTTAGAACGATCTTTTCCCTTTGAAAACTCATAATATAGCGGGCTGCAAACAAAGATAGAAGATAAGCAACCTGCCAAAACCCCGATCATCAGTGGTAAAACAAACTCCCGAATAGAATCGCTGGCCATGATGTAAAGGGGAACCATCACAATCAAGGTCGTTGCCGAGGTCATGATTGATCTGGATAGGGTTTGATTAATACTGATATCAATAATCTCTTCATTGGTATTCTTGTGCATAAATCTGAGATTTTCTCTGATTCGGTCAAAGATTACAATGGTGTCGTTGATGGAGTACCCTACAACCGTAAGGATGGCGGCAATAAACGGATTGTTTACCGTTACATTGAATACCGCGTAGAAGGCCACTACCACCAAAACGTCATGAAGGGTTCCAATTAACGCTGCCGAACCAAATTTCCATTCTCTAAATCTTATTCGGATATAGATCAGCATACCGATTGCAGAAAGCAGCAAGGCTTTTAAGGCATTTGCTTTCAGTTCCTTCCCTACCGATGGGCCAAAATGCTCACTGGACAGGACATCATCCTCTCCTATGCCAAATTCCTTTTGAAGATCATCGGTTAGTACAGTTCTTGCATCTCCATCAAGAGATTCATTGGTCTTGATGATTACTTCTTCTTGGTTATCTCCCGCATAGACGATTTCCATCTGTGCCGTATTAATATCATGTCGCTCTGCAACCGTCTTAAT
>JAVWKI010000225.1:0-2429 GCA_036638575.1 Anaerovoracaceae bacterium
TGGCGCAAAATCATAAGCATTTGCCGGAAATGTTGGCAATGACTGGGCTAACCAATCCGCCGGTATTTATGCCGATTGTAGGAGATTTCTACAGCGGAATGGTCATGACCTTGCCCCTTCACCGGCAGCAGTTAAAAAAACAAGGGGACTTACAGGAAATAAAGAACTTATATACAGCCTATTATGAAGGAGAACCATTGATTAAGGTCAATGAAGCACTACCGGAAGATGGGTTTATTCATGGAAATATTTTTGCAAACAAAAGCAGCGGAGAATTGTTTGTGGGAGGGAATGAGGAAAGACTCTTGCTCATTGCACGCTACGACAATCTAGGCAAAGGTGCCTCCGGGGCAGCGATACAGAATATGAATATTATGCTGGGAATAGAGGAACAGAAAGGAATTGAATAAATGAAGATGATGAAGGATACAATAAAGGAAATTGAAGGGGGCGTTTGCAGCCCAAAAGGCTTTAAGGCAGGTGCAATTCATTGCGGAATCAAAAAAAATGGAGGAACGGATCTGGCCTTGATTGCCAGTGATGTACTGGCTGCGGCAGCGGGCGTTTATACAAAAAACAAAGTAAAGGGCGCACCTATTGCTGTAACCAAAAAGAATATTGAAGATGGCAAGGCAAAGGCAATTATTTGCAATAGTGGCAATGCCAATACCTGCGCACCCAATGGAATGTTTATTGCAGAAAAAACCTGTGAACTTTTGGGTGCAGCATTAAACTGCAAGGGAGAAGATATTATTGTTGCTTCTACAGGAGTTATTGGCGTACCCATGGAAATTCAGCCATTTGAAACGGGGATTCCTCAATTGGTGGAAAAAATTCATGATAAGGGTGCCAATGAAGCGGCTGTGGGAATTATGACCACCGACACAAAGGAAAAAGAAATTGCAGTGGAATTTATGGTGGGAAATACCCTTTGCAAGCTAGGAGGCATGGCCAAGGGCAGCGGTATGATTCATCCCAATATGGCAACCATGCTGAGCTTTATTACCGGAGATACGAAAATTAGCGGAGAGATGCTTCAGCAGGCGTTAAGCGAGGTTGTTGAAGATACCTTCAATCAGGTAAGTGTAGATGGAGATACCTCTACCAATGATACTGTGGCAATTCTTTGTAATGGACTTGCAGGAAATGAAGAAATTGCCCAAGAAGGGGAAGCCTATGACCAGTTTAAGGCGGCACTTTTATGGGTGATGACTGTGCTGTCAAAGGAAATTGCAGCAGATGGAGAAGGGGCAGGGAAGCTGATGGAAGTGGAAGTTTTTGGTGCTCCCGATGTAAAGGTGGCAAGACTTGTGGCCAAAAGCATCATTTCTTCTAGCTTGTTTAAGGCGGCACTCTTTGGAGAGGATGCAAACTGGGGCAGAATTCTTTGCGCCATTGGCTATACCGATGCAGAATTTAGTGCGGACAATATTTCGGTGGAAATGGAATCCGCCGGCGGAAAACTATTGTTCTGCGAAAATTCCGGTGCGGTAGGTTTTTCTGAAGAAAAAGCAAAAAAGATTTTGAAGGAAGACCAAGTTCGGTTTATAATTGATCTAAATGACGGTGATGGCCATGCATTTGCATGGGGCTGTGATCTCACCTATGATTATGTAAAAATTAATGGGGACTATAGAAGTTAAGGAGTGTCAAATGGTAAGTCAAAAATATTTGGATAAGGCGGAAGTATTAATTGAGGCATTGCCTTACATTCAGCGATTCAACAGAAAGATTATTGTCATTAAGTATGGCGGAAGTGCCATGCTAGATGAAGAATTAAAAAAGAAAGTGATCGAGGATGTGGTCCTACTGAAATTAGTTGGATTTAAGCCGATTATTGTCCACGGCGGCGGAAAAGAAATTAGCAAATGGATAGGGAAATTTGGAAAAGAGTCCCAGTTTATTGGTGGCCTTAGGGTAACTGACGGGGAAACCTTGGAAATTGCAGAAATGGTCTTGGGAAAGGTGAACCAAGAGCTAGTAACGATGGTACAATCCTTAGGGGTAAAGGCTGTAGGGATTAGTGGAAAAGATGCCCATCTTCTTCATACTGAAAAGAAATTCTCCCAAAGCGGAGATATCGGCTATGTGGGAGAAGTAACAAAGGTAGACACAACGCTCATCTATGATTTGCTAGAAAAGGATTTCCTACCGATTATTTATCCTATTGGCCTTGGAGAGGATGATCAGGGATACAATATTAATGCGGACGATGCGGCCTGTGCCATTGCAAAGGCGGTAAAGGCTGAAAAATTAGCATTTTTAACCGATACCGATGGGGTGTACGCGGATCCGGATGATCCAGAGACCTTGATCTCGGAGCTTTATGTTAACGAAGCACAAACCTTGATTCACAATGGAAATATTTGTGGAGGAATGTTGCCGAAGATCAATAGTTGTATTCATGCCATTGATGAGGGCGTAAAACG
>JAVWKI010000226.1:0-2422 GCA_036638575.1 Anaerovoracaceae bacterium
CAATATCTTTTTCTTCCAATTCTTTAATTAATGAAGCTTCTGTAAATCTTGGCGGTGGCTGAGTAAAGCTTTGCTCTCCCACCACTTCTTTTGCTGCCAAAACCTCTCCTACAGAAAGCTCCGGTAGCAGCTTATCTCCATCTTCTTTGCCTGGAGAGTATACACGCAAAAATCCTTCAAACTTTAGCTGTGAACCGGTGGCACGAAGTAGGTAGTCTCCATTTTTTATGGAAACGGTCATCCCTAGGTAGACGGCTGCCGTCATTTGACTGGCCACAAACCTGGACCAAATCAATTTATATAGATTATACTGCTCCTTTGACAAGGAGTCCTTAATGTCCTCAGGATGTAGCTCAAGGTAGCTGGGACGAATTGCCTCGTGGGCATCCTGTATGTCCTTTTTCTTGTTGGAATACACATTGTTTCCCGCAAAAGCTTCTCCGAAGTTTGCCAAAATATATTCCTTTGCCCCACTTCTGGCCTCATCAGAAATTCTCACCGAGTCAGTTCTGATATAGGTAACCAAACCCACGGTTCCTTTTCCTTTAATTTCTACGCCTTCATAAAGCTGCTGAGCAATGAGCATTGTCTTTTTGGTATAAAAATTCAGCTTATTGGATGCTTCCTGCTGCAAGCTACTGGTGGTAAACGGTGGATAAGGCTTACGATGACGTTCCTTCTCCTCAATGGCCGTTACCTCAAAGCTTCCGGACCTTAGGGCAGCCACAATTTCATCTGCGGTCGCTTTGTCTCCCACAGAAATTTTCTCCCCCTGATAGCGATATAGTTTTCCGGTGAATTCTTTATCCTTTTCAAAGTTCGCCAAAATAGTCCAGTACTCTTCTGGAACAAAGGCATTGATTTCATTTTCTCGATCACAAATAAGTTTAAGTGCTGCAGATTGAACTCTGCCGGCAGAAAGTCCTCTTCTCACTTTTCTCCAAAGTAAAGGACTGATTTGATACCCTACTAATCGATCTAAAACTCTTCTGGCCTGCTGTGCATCGACCAATTTCAAATCTATGGGTCTTGGATTCTTAACTGCTGTTTGGATTGCGTTTTTTGTAATTTCATTAAATACAATTCGGCACGGTTCCTGAGGATCCATCCCCAGCAAAAACGCAAGGTGCCAAGAAATTGCTTCTCCTTCTCTATCCGGGTCAGTTGCCAGGTACACTTTGCTTGCCGCCTTCGCTTCCTTTCGGAGCATCTTGATGACATCGCCCTTGCCCCTTATGGCAATATATTCCGGTTCGAAATCTTCTTCTATTTTAATCCCGAGCTTACTTTTTGGTAGGTCCCTTACATGCCCCACCGAAGCGACGACTTTGTATCTACTCCCCAAAAATTTCCCGATTGTCTTCGCCTTTGACGGAGACTCTACAATGACCAGAGTTTTCTTCGTCACGGTTTTTGCTTTTGTTTTTGCCATAAAACTTTCCCCCACTAGCAGTGATTTGGTTTATAAACACAAATTATACTATATTTTATTTATTTTGCAATAAAAACTTTTCCCAAGGAGGTGTAAACCAGTCCCTTCATTTCTAATATTGTCACGATTCCGTTGACCTGACCTGTGGCTTTTTTTAGGGTGTTCCCAATTAAATCGATGGTCACTTCTCCACCTTTTTCTACCACAGAAAGAACCTGCTGCTCATCCGTTCCAAGAGATAGCCGCTCTTTTTTATGTGCTCCTACCGGTAGATGTAAATCATCCAAAATATCGTCCAAAACAACCAGTGGCATGGCACCGTCTCGGATTAACAAGTTGCTGCCCATACTATAAATACTATTGATATTTCCCGGCACAGCATACACCCATCGTCCCTGATCCATGGCAAGGCCGGCGGTGATCAACGAACCACTGTTTAGCCCTGCCTCTACCACCACGGTTGCCTCTGAGATTCCACTGATGAGCCGGTTTCTCCTGGGGAAACTGTATTTGCTTCCCGGATAGCCCGGAGGATATTCCGAGAGGAACAATCCTGCCTTCTGTACTTGTTGCCGAAGTCCTCGATTGGCCGCCGGATAGTCTAAATCAATTCCACATCCCAATATTGCTATGGTTTTGCCCTCTACCTTAAGTGCGCCTCGATGGGCACAAGAGTCAATGCCCATAGCCATTCCACTAACCACGCAAAGCCCCGCCTCCGCTAAGGTTCCTGCCAAGGTTTCTGCAATCCTCCGCCCATATTCTGTGGTTTTCCTTGAACCGACAATAGAAATACACCGCCTACTCAAAAGAGATAGATCTCCCGCATAATATAATTTTTGGGGTGGATCTGCAATTTGCCGCAAAAACTCAGGAAAACGGGGGTCTTCCCGTTGCAATTCATAAATTTCTTCTTGTTTCATCGTTTTCCCTCCTATACTGTAACGCTTCCGCCAAGTGATCGCAGCTTATTTTTTCCGCCCCTTGAAG
>JAVWKI010000227.1:0-2354 GCA_036638575.1 Anaerovoracaceae bacterium
TATCCATCATCGCTGTATGCTCAAGAAGATCTACCTGCTCAAGCTGTTTTACTTGTGCAAGTAACTTGGTTGTGATCTCCTTGCCTGTTAAATCTTCATGATAAAGAATTCGATTGGTAGAATGGGCACCTTCCTTGGTATATAAAAACTCTCCATCTTTTTTTTCGAATTCAACACCAAAAGAAATTAGTTCGTCAATCACTTCTCTTGATGAACGAATCATAATGTCCACCGAACGGGGATCATTTTCGTAATGTCCCGCACGCATGGTGTCTTCAAAAAAGCTTTGATAGTCTTCCTCATCTTTTTGTACACAAATTCCCCCTTGTGCAAGGCAGGAATTACTTTCTTCAAGCTCGCCCTTGGTGATCATCAAGACCTTTTTTTCTTTGGGTAAATGCAAGGCGGTAAAACAGCCTGCAACGCCCGTTCCGACGATAATTACATCATAAAAATTCTTTTTCATTTCTCATTACTTCCTTTTAGCAAGTTCTAACATTTTGGCTAGAGCAGAATGTGCCTTTTCTCTGGCTTCTTCTGGCAGTTCTACTGTATTTTCTCCTGTTTCCAAAACGTGAATAATATTTTCTAAATTAATTTTTTTCATATCTGCACAAATTTGTTTTGCCGTAGTTTGATAAAACTTTTTGTGAGGATTTCTTTTTTGTAATTCATAAAAAACTCCAATTTCCGTACAGATAATAAACTCTTCCCTTGGACTTTTTGTTGCGTAATCAATAATTCCCGAAGTACTTCCTGCATAATCGGCAAGGGCTGTCACTGCTGCTGGACATTCCGGATGAACCAGCACCTCTGCCTGTGGGTGAGCGGCCTTTTGCGCAAGTACTTGCTCTGGCGTAATCTCACTGTGGACATGGCAATAACCCTGGTTAAAAATAAATTGTTTTTCCGGTAATGCCTTGGCAATGTGTCTGCCTAGATGCTCATCCGGGATGAAATAAATCTGTTGATTGGGCAATGCACGCACAATATCTAGCGCATTGGACGAAGTTACACAAACATCCGCATGGGCCTTTAGTTCAGCAGTAGAATTTACATAGCAAACCACTGCTACATCTGACACTTCCCTTCTGACTTCCTTGATTTTTTCAACGGTTGCCATATGTGCCATTGGACAATCTGCCTCTGCTGAGGGCAAAAGTACGGTTTTTCCCGGGCTTAATATTTTCGCGCTTTCTCCCATAAAGGATACGCCGCACAGTACGATAGTTTCTGCCTCAACCTTCGTTGCGATTTCACTGAGATAATAGGAATCTCCAACGTAGTCCGCCACCTCTTGAACGGGGTCTTCCACATAATAATGTGCCAAAATCACGGCGTTCTTTTCTTTTTTTAATTGTTCTATTCTTACTTTCTTGCTTTCCATAACTCCTCCATGCACAAGGCATAATTTAAATTGTATCTAGTGCAGTATATCACTATTCTTTACAGGTGACAAGACACCAAAATTTTACAGGTTTACTTTGCCCCTTTGATGAAAATTCTTTTTTCTTGTTTGTTGATTTTCTTTTCTCAATATTTGCAATAAATCCCAAAAAATGATATGATATTTCAAAAGAATTGTAGGATTGGAAGGGGAATTTCACATCATATGAACAACAAAAAAAATCCCAATGTAGGGGACGATATCAAGGATATACTCCAAGATGTATTTAATACAAAAAATTTCAGTAATTTAAACCAAGAAATTAACGGCACAGTTAACCGTGCTTTGCATGATGTAAATGCAATGTTTCGAGGAAACGGAGCGCCGATGCACGACAATATTTTTGACGAGCCCTTAGCCAAGGATGGGCCACGCTACGAGGAAGAGCCGCTGTACAAGGCGAAATCTCAAGCACAACAAAATGGGGAAGCCCAATGGGAAGCATACAATCAAAGGCATAGCCCTAGAGAGACTGCCCCACTTTCTCCAAAGAAGGTTTCCCCTCCAGGGACCCTTTCGGGGATTCTCTTCATTGTCTTTGGTGCTTTGGATTCGGCACTGTTTGGAATTTTATTGCTCTCCTATGGCTTATTGTCCGGTGTGCTAAACTTTACTGCGGGTGCTGGGTTTGCCTATGGGTTCTTGCTCCCTTGCTTTATTGCCGGTCCTTGCATGATTGCCGGAGGAGTTGGCCTAAGAAAAAAAGTCACACGCTTCAAAATCTACCAAAAGGCCCTAGCAGAAAACTCTTACTGTACCATCAAGGATCTTGCTGCTGCTGTTTTTAAGTCAGAAAAATTTGTCCTAAGAGATCTAAAAAAGATGATCCGACCGGGATTCTTTTCCAAGGGACATTTTGACGATGAAAAAACCTGTTTTATTACCGATGATGAGGTATATCAACAGT
>JAVWKI010000228.1:0-2325 GCA_036638575.1 Anaerovoracaceae bacterium
CCTTGTCTAAAATAAAAGCATACATTTCCTCTGCCGGCTCCGGTGCTGCCTTAATATAGTCGGTAATGTCAATGCCGTCTTCCTTACCGGTCTTCCGGATTCTGCTCACTCTAAGCTGCTTCATGCCATTCCATTCGGTTACTTGTGCACGAATTTTCAACACTTCACCGGGAACAATGGCTCTGGCCGCTTCAATTTCTTCATCCGCCACATCCCACTTCTTTCCTGAAATTTCTCCAGTTTTGTCGCCCAGTAGTAGGTCCATGTAATATTTCTTATTGGATCCCATTTTTACCGCAATGGCTTTGACCATAAAAAAGCTTGTTAATTCTTCTCCTGCATTTACTTGTGCAATATATATTTCTTTCATGTTTATCTCCTGTTACACTATAATCTTGGTTTTTAGTATATACTATTTCCTCACTTTTGGCTACAGTATTCCATTTTTTTCCATTTATTATCTCCCTTTTCCTCCTACACTTTTTGTGGAAGATTTGAAAATTTAGATAAATAGTATATAATACCTTCATATGGAGGACACTATTATGAAAAAAACAAACTTCGGATTGCTCCGTGTCAGTGCCGCTGTACCGGCTATATCGGTTGCAAATCCTACAAAAAATGCAAATGAAATTATTTCTCTGATCGAAAAGGCCCACGACGGCAATGCAGGGTTGGTGGTATTTCCGGACCTTTGTATTACCGGCTCAACCTGTGGCGACCTATTCTTTCAAGACCATTTATATCAACAACAATTAGATGCGCTTATGCAAATCACCCATTCTACACAAGGACTTACTCCCGCTGTGGTTTTGGGCCTTTACGTTACCGTTAGAGGTAAGCGATTCAGCTGTGCCTGCCTAATTCGAGATGGTCTGATTCAAGGAATTACCATCAAAAAACCATCCAAGGCACAGGCGCGTTGGTTTGCCTATTCCGAGTTTTTCTCCGAAACCATTGTGCTGATGGAAGAAGAGTTTGATCTTTCCCCAAAAGACTTTTTTGATGGAACGATTTCTTTGGGCTTCAACGAAAGCTGCGATCTTCGAATCAACCAGTCTACAGATGCCCATCGCGTTGGACTTTCCGCCTTCCACCGAAGCCTGGTACAGGCAGAAAGTGCAAAGGGTCACTGCGGCTATCTACATATTTCACCCTCAACCACAGAATCCACAGGAGAGGGCGTATTCAGTGGCAATGTGATCATGGGTGAATGCGGAACGATTTTGACCGAAGGAACCGCCTTTGGCCGAGAAAGCAAGCTGATTTCAACAGAAATAGATTGTGGACACATTACCCACGATCGCCAAATTTCTCACCACTACCGAGAAACTACGGAAGACACCTTCCCGGTAAATATTGAACCGCTGTTTTATCTTGAAGGAGGACTTCTCTCCCGAAGCTACAGCCAAACACCGTTTATTCCAGAAGACTATGCTGAGCACTGCAAGGAGATTTTCGATATTCAAGGAAATGCCTTGGCAGGAAGAATTGCTGCCGCGCACGCCAAGAAATCTGTCATTGGTATTTCCGGAGGTCTAGATTCTACCTTGGCGGTTTTGGTTAGCGTCTATGCCCACCAGTTACTCAACAAACCGGTGAGCGATATTCTTGCCATCACCATGCCCGGCTTTGGAACCACAGGCAAAACCTATCAAAACGCCTTGGATCTCATGCACCATTTGGGTGTAGAGGTAAGGGAAATTCCCATTAAGGAATCCGTACTCCTTCACTTCAAGGACATCGGTCAGGATGAGCAAAATCATGACGTTACCTATGAAAACGCCCAGGCCAGAGAACGAACTCAGATTCTCATGGATGTGGCCAACATGTATGGTGGCCTAGTCATCGGAACCGGAGATCTTTCTGAAGAGGTTTTGGGCTGGTGTACCTACAACGGGGATCACATGGCCATGTACAACGTCAACTCCGGTGTACCAAAAACCTTGGTTCGCTATATCGTTCGTTGGATTGCAGAAAGCTGCGGACAGGATGCCCTTTCCCAGACATTGCTTTCCATCGTCAATACCCCAATTTCTCCAGAGCTATTGCCACCGGATCCCAATGGAGATATTGCACAAAAAACAGAAGAAAGTGTGGGCCCTTATGACCTTCACGACTTCTTTATTTATCACACCATCCGTTGGGCAACCCCGCCAAAAAAACTGGTATTCTTGGCTTGCACCGCCTTTGACGGAAAGTATGATGAGGCCTTGATTAAAAAATGGCTGCGGGTATTCTACAGAAGATTTTTCACCCAGCAGTTTAAGCGAAGCTGTGCCCCGGACGGTCCACAAATCGGTTCAATCGGCCTTTCTCCGCGAG
>JAVWKI010000229.1:0-2313 GCA_036638575.1 Anaerovoracaceae bacterium
ACAACGGTTCCCGAGGGTGAGGTTTTCGTTATGGGAGACCACCGAGAGGTTAGCATTGACAGCAGGAAGCTAGGCTGCATAAAGGAAGATAGCATTATCGGACAAGCTGTATTCAGACTGTTTCCATTTAACAAGATAGGAACAATATAGGGATGAAAGGGCTAATTAAAGATATTCTTGTGGTATTGGTTGTTGTCCTGGTCGTTTCCTTTTTTATCAAACCGATTATTGTAAAGAAAACCTCCATGCTTCCGACACTGCAAGAAAACAATTATTTATTATTAAATAAGCAGGCCTATACCTTTGGAGAGCCTAAGCGAGGAGACATTGTTGTATTCCCTGTTGAGACCGCAGAGGGAAAGGATTTTTATGTTAAGCGGGTGATTGGCCTTCCGGGAGAAGAAATTGACATTACCGGAGAGCAGGTATATATCAACAATGCCCTGCTAGAAGAAAGCTATACGGCAGAGGGAATTACCCCCGGAGAGGTGAGAAACTTTATTGTTCCTCAGGGCGAGCTTTACGTTATGGGGGACAATCGAACGGTAAGCCTGGATAGTAGAAGTCAAGAACTGGGGACCATTCCCATTGAGAAGATCACCGGTGTAGCCATGATTAGACTGTATCCATTTAACAAATTTGGACGAATCACCTAAAGAGGCTAGAGAAGGAACCTCTACGGAAGGGAAACCGTTCATTAAGAAACTGAGGAAAAATTATGAAAAAAGAAAGAAAATTGGTGGCCAATAATAAGAAAGCCAGACATGACTTTTTTATTGAAGAGGTCTATGAAACCGGAATTGTACTTACCGGAACAGAAATAAAATCTATTCGCCAAGGGAAGGTGAATATCAAAGAAAGCTATGCAAAGGTAGAGAATGGAGAAGTGATGATCTATGGCATGCACATTAGCCCCTACGATCATGGGAACATTTTTAATGTGGATCCCCTTCGCCCAAGAAAGCTACTATTGCACAAACGAGAAATTCGAAAATTAATTGCCGCAATTCAGCAGCAAGGACAAACCCTAGTTCCCCTAAGAATGTACATCAATGAAGATGGCAGGGCAAAGCTAGAGCTTGCGGTGGCAAAGGGTAAGAAGCTTTACGACAAGCGCCACGATATTGCGAAAAAAGATGCAGATAGAAGAATGAAACAGGCAGTAGGCAGGTAAAGACCTATTGTGTTGGTGATGCTGACTTGAGCAGCCTCCCATAGAAAAATAGAGAAGAAAAAAGAGAGTCGCAAGGCTTTCTTTTTTTGTGGTTATACGCCAACAGAGGGGGTAGCGCAATAACTGCAATAATAATCAGAGGATAATCTTTTTGATTATCCTCTGAGGGTTGAATGGATCTATGTGATTAAATGGGCACGAACTTGGCCCTATTTGTGTATCCTGAGTCTATCTGAAATTGGTTTGTATTCAAGGCTTTTTGGTTCACTTGTAGGTACGCCAAAGGGCATTTGTGCCAGTAGCTTCCAGCTTCCAGGGAGCTGAAATTCATTGTGAACCGCCTCATCAATGAGGGGGTTGTAATGCTGAAGAGAAGCCCCTAGACCCTCTTGGGAAAGTGCTGTCCAAATGGCATATTGGAGCATTCCCGCACTTTGCATGGACCAGATAGGGAAGTTTTCTGCATAGGAGGGTACCTTTTTTTGCAGTGCCTCTACAGTATCCATATCCTCAAGATAAAGGATAGAACCATATCCGGCGGCAAAGGATGCAATTTTTTCTTCCGTAGGGGCGAATTTTTCAGGTGGAACTAGGCGGCGAAGGGTTTCTAATACGATGCTCCATAGCTTCTGATGCCGCTCTCCCAGTAGTAGGACTACTCGTGAGCTTTGGGAGTGAAAGGCTGAGGGCGTGTAAGTGATGGCGTTGGCCAAAAGCTCCTCAAGCTGCTCCTCGGTAAGGGTAGACTTGTTGGTGATCGCATACCGGCTTCGTCTTGATTTCATTGCTTGATAAAAATCCATAAAATGCTCCTTTCTTTGCTGCATTATGGCAGCTTGTTTAAACTTGGAAAGGTGTTCGTTTAATCGTTGCGATACAGCTCTTCAAACAATCTTTTAGAGGTTTTGCCTCAGTGGTGTTATAGTAATGATTTAGGGTTTTGTTAAACTCTATAGCCCTTCCTTTGCCGATAAAAAGAATTCCCTGTCCATTTTCTATCAAAATTTTATTTGCTATCAGTGTAGATGTGCGCTTGTTACCATCCCAAAAAAGCTGCTCTCTGGTTGCTTTACAAAAATATTCTATGGCCCTTTCCCTAGGGTCTTCTATATGCTGAATATTCGTTAATAATTCTTCCA
>JAVWKI010000230.1:0-2298 GCA_036638575.1 Anaerovoracaceae bacterium
GAAAGTGTATTTCAAAACAATGACCAGCGCGCCAATCTACTGCGCCAGGAACTAAAAGAATCGAAAACCTTTTTATTAAACCTGATGTCCTCTCCAGGTTCAGGCAAAACCACTACCCTCTGCCAAACCATCAACCACCTAAAGGATGAGCTGACCATGGCGGTTATGGAAGCGGATATTGATTCCGATGTGGATGCAAGAACCATTTCCCAAACGGGAACCAAGGTCATTCAGCTCCATACCGGCGGAATGTGCCACTTGGATGCGGAGATGACCCGTCAAGGCTTAGAAGGCCTTGGCATAGAAGCAATGGACTTTGTCATCCTAGAAAATGTAGGAAATTTGGTATGCCCTGCGGAGTTTGATACTGGAGCAACCAAAAACGCCATGATCCTCAGCGTACCCGAAGGAGATGATAAACCCCTTAAATATCCCCTAATGTTTTCCATCTGCGACGTGCTCCTCATTAACAAAATCGACGTTCTTCCCTATTTTGACTTCGATCTAGAGGCCTGCACCCAAAGAGTAAAAGCGTTGAATCCAAACATTACCGTTATTCCAATTTCTGCAAAGACCGGCGAGGGAATGGATGCCTGGGCCCACTGGCTTCGTGGTCAGGTTGCAATAGCGAAAGGAGAGTAAATCTATGGAAAATCTAGCAAAAATCAAATTTCCACCAGACTATCAATGTCAGTATCGAGAAAACATTATGGATCTAGCCAACATGCTTGGCCGAAAGAAAAAAGGCGTTAAGGCTGGAGAAAAAGGATCCATTCAATGGGAGGATCCGGAATATGTAATTTTGGAATGCGGTGTAACCGATGAAATGGCAGAGGTTGGCCTTTGCCTTGGCTCTTATGAGAGAAAAACCGCAGCAGAGGTAAGCAAAATTCTTGGAAAGCCAGAAGAATACTGCCACGATCAGCTGATGCAGCTAGCAGTGTACGGTGCCTGTTTTGTCAACAATGTCCAAGGAGAAGATGTGTTTTGGACAGAAACCTGGATTCCCGGAACCATGGAAATGATCGTAAACAATATGGATAACATTGAAAAATATCCTATCGTTGCCTATGCCATGGAGGCTTATGGCCGAGTAAGAGGCCCATTAAGCTCCGGTGCCTTCCCTATCGGCGTTGGACTTATGCGGGTAATCCCCATTGAATCCGCACTAGACGGCGAAAGTCATCATGCGGATTACGAGGAAATTTCCAAATATCTCAACGAAAATGATATTTTTTCTGTTTCTAACTGCTCTTGCAGAACAGATCGGGAAGTCATGGGCGAAGGCTGCGGCCATCTTAAGGAGGATATGTGTATCCAAATGGGTCATGCCGCAGAATATTATATCCGTACCGGTCGTGGCCGCCAAATCACCAGAGAAGAAGCCTTTGACATTATTCAACGTGCCGAAGAAAACGGCTTAATGCATGAAATCCCCAACACCGATGGTCCGGGGAAAACCCACGCCATTTGCAACTGCTGCGGTTGTGGCTGTTTGTCTATGCGTACCGCTACAATGTTTAAAAACGTGGATATGATCCGCTCTAATTTCACCGCAGAAATTGATACGGAAAAATGCGTTGCCTGTGGGCAATGTGTAGAAAACTGTCCGGTAAACGCCTTGAGGCTAGGACAAAAGCTTTGCTCTTCTCAGCCTATTGTAACAGATATCACCACAACCATCACGCCAAGAGACGAGGTTTGGGAAGAAGACAAGTGGAACCCGGAATATCGAACCAACAGAGAAAACGTGGTCGATTCCGGTACCGCTCCATGCAAAACCAACTGCCCTGCCCACATTGGCGTTCAAGGCTACATCAAATTGGCTGCACAGGGAAAATATCAAGAAGCCTTAGCCTTGATCAAAAAAGAAAACCCACTACCTGCAATTTGTGGCAGAATTTGCAATCGTAGCTGTGAAGAAAGCTGCACCAGAGGGGAAATTGATCATCCGGTAGCCATTGATGACATTAAGAAATTTATCGCCCAATTGGAATTAAATCCGGAAACACGAGTGATTCCAGAGAAGCGACACGATTATTCCCATAAAAAAATCGCCATCATCGGCGCTGGCCCTGCCGGGCTAAGCTGTGCTTATTATTTGGCCCTAGACGGCTACACGGTGACGGTTTTTGAAAAAGAAAATGAACTAGGAGGTATGTTAACCCTTGGAATTCCTGCCTTCCGCCTGGAAAAAGATGTTGTACAGGCAGAGATCGAAATCATTAAAGCCATGGGCGTAACCTTTAAAACCGGCATAGAAGTCGGCAAGGATATTACCCTAGCGCAGCTTCGTCA
>JAVWKI010000231.1:0-2272 GCA_036638575.1 Anaerovoracaceae bacterium
TTTTTTTTTTTTTTTTTTTTTTTTTTGATCACTGTATTTTTTGTTACAATAATCTTAGTAACCCCGTTAATATATAAACAAGAACGACCGGGTAGAGACGAAAAGATCTTTACCATGTATAAATTCAGAACCATGACCGATGGGCGAGACGGAGAAGGCAATCTGCTTCCCGATGATATTCGCCTAACTAAATTTGGGAAGCTGCTGCGCAGCACCAGTTTAGATGAGTTGCCGGAGCTATGGAATATCTTCAAGGGAGATATGTCCATAGTAGGGCCAAGGCCATTGCTAGTAGAGTATTTGCCTCATTTTACAGAAGAGGAAAAACATCGTCATGATGTGAGACCGGGACTGACTGGGCTGGCACAGGTTAGTGGAAGAAATGCCATTAGCTGGGAGCAAAAACTTAGTTTGGATATTGAATATCGAGATCATATAAGCTTCTTGGTGGATTTAAGACTGGTTCTAACCACAATACATAAGGTTGTGGCAAGAAAAGGGATCAGTTCTGCCTCAGCAGTGACCATGGAGAAATTCCAAGGAAGCCTTCAAGGGAGAAATAGTAATGGATAAGTCTGTCGTAATCCTCGGTGCAGGTGGTCATGGGAAAGTGATTGCAGATATTGTGCTAAAAAACGGAGACAAGGTGATCGGCTTTCTAGATGATCAGCAAAAGGAAAAAAGCTTGCTAGGAATGCCCATTCTTGGAAAAGTAAGCAAAATAAGTGAATTCCCAAAAGATATTGAGTTTATTTTGGCTATCGGAAGCAATGAAACAAGAAAATTTCTGGCAGAAAAATATAGGGTGAAATGGTATACCGGAGTCCATCCTTCTGCACAAATCGGATTAGGTGCAATTGTTGGAGAAGGAACAGTGATTATGGCAAATGCTGTTATTAATCCGGCAGCGATAATTGGCAAGCATTGCATTATCAATACTGGCGCAGTGGTAGAACATGACAATGTCCTTGAAAATTATGTGCATGTCTCCCCTAATGCAACCCTTTGCGGCAATGTATATATAGGAGAATGCACGCATATTGGTGCGGGAGCCACCGTGAAAAATCAGATCAAGATTTGTTCCAACACAGTGGTTGGCGCCGGTGGAACTGTCGTTATGAATTTGGATAAGAGTGGCACGTATGTGGGGGTGCCGGCAAGGTTGGTAAAAGATTGAATATATTATTTTTAACATTAATAGATATTAAAACTATAGATGAGGCAGGAATATATCAAGACTTAATGCGCGAGTTTGTGAAAAAAGGGCATAACGTTTACATTGTTTCCCCGGTGGAGCGACGGTTCAATGAAGAAGAGCGAGTGATCCAAAATAAGGATTGTACAATACTGAAAGTGAAAATAGGAAATACGCAAAAAACAAACCTGATTGAAAAAGGAATTTCTACCCTACTGCTTGAAGGACAGTTTAAGTCAGCGATAAAGAAGTATTTTGGAGATAAGCGGTTTGATTTGGTGCTATATTCTACACCGCCGATCACCTTTGCAAAGGTGATTGAATATATAAAGCGGCGAGACAATGCCAAGACTTATTTACTGCTCAAGGATATTTTCCCACAAAATGCCGTTGATCTTGAGATGTTTAGCAAGAAAAGTTTAATCTATAAATTTTTCAGGAAGAAAGAGAAGGAATTGTATCGAATTTCCGATTATATCGGTTGTATGTCACAGGTAAATGTGGATCACGTTCTTGATCATAATCCGGAAATCAGAAAAGACAAAGTACATGTAAACCCAAACACCATAGAAGTATCAGAGCAGGACGTTAACAAGGCAGAAATACCTTTGATTCGAGAGAAATACAATATTCCTAAGGACAGAACTGTATTTGTATATGGGGGGAATTTAGGGAAACCACAAGGAATACCCTTCCTTATTCAATGTTTAGCAGCCAATGAGCAAAAAACGGATAGGTATTTTGTGATCTGTGGTTCAGGAACAGAGTACAAGGCCTTAGAAGAATATATAGAAAAAAACAAACCTGAAAATGTATTGTTAATTAATGGTTTACCAAAAGTAGACTATGAGGCGCTAGTAAGTGCTTGTGATGTGGGATTGATCTTTTTAGATCATCGATTTACGATACCAAACTTCCCCTCTAGATTACTATCCTATATGCAAAATTCTATGCCGGTTATTGCCTGTACAGATCCCAATACGGATATTGGAACAGTCATTACAGAAGGTGGATTTGGATGGTGGTGTGAGAGTAATTGTGCTACTGACTTTACCGCATTGGTTGATCAGGCTTGCG
>JAVWKI010000232.1:0-2226 GCA_036638575.1 Anaerovoracaceae bacterium
AATCAATACAAGTGGTATAAACACCAGCAATACTGTGAAGTGTAATTCCGCTCGTGTTGCCACCATAACTAATAGTAACGCTGTAAAAGCAGCCAACAAATTAATAAAGCTAGAAAACACCCTTGATAAAACAAATAAATACTTAGGCACATATATCTTTTTTATTAGCGATGCGCTACTTACAATTGCTCCCATTGAACTTGTAGTTGCATCCGAAAAAAAATTGAATATTACTTGTCCACTTAATAAATATAAGGGGAAATTTTCCACATCAAACTTAAATAAATTAGAAAATACGACAGACAGCACAATCATCATACAAAGGGGATTTAGTAGCGTCCAAAACACACCTAATACAGAACGCCGATATTTTATTTTAATATCTCTAGCTACTAATTCCTGCAAAAGTGGTTGGAATTTCTTAAAATTTTCAATATAAATTGACACTATAATTCCTCCTTGTAACAAATCTTTTTTAACTTTTTATTTTTCTAGTTTCTTAATTCCATTCCATTTCTGATCCTTTTCGGATATAATCAATTCCATTCCTTCTGGAATTGGCCATTCAATCCCTATGTCAGGATCATTCCATGCAATACCTCCTTCATCATTCGGATGATAGAAGTCCGTACATTTGTATGCAAATTCCGCTGTATCAGACAATACAACAAAACCATGTGCAAAATTTTTTGGAATAAAAAACTGTTTTCTATTTATTGCTGAAAGTGTAACGCCAAACCATTGACCATATGTCTTAGATTTTTTTCTTAAATCTACCGCTACATCAAACACTTCTCCACTTACCACTCTTACTAACTTATCTTGTGGAAAATTGCTTTGAAAATGCAATCCTCTTAAAACACCTTTTTTTGAACTTGATTGATTATCCTGTACAAATTTCATGTCTATTCCTGCTTCTTTATAATCATTATAATTATATGTTTCCATAAAGTATCCTCGTTCATCTCCGAATACTGCTGGCTCAATTACCTTTAATCCTTCAATGTGACATGTTGTCACCTTTATCTTACTCATGATATCTACCTCTTTCTATAAACCTTCCGCTATTTCAATTAAATATTGACCATATGCTGTTTTTAACAATGGCTGTGCCAACTGAATCAGCTGTTCTTTATTAATAAAGCCCCTTTTATAAGCAATTTCTTCAATGCATGAGATATATAATCCTTGACGTTTCTGAAATGCTGCCACAAAATCTGCTGCATCTAATAATGCATCATGATTACCCGTATCTAACCATGCAAATCCTCTGCCCAATGTTTCTACCTGGAGCGTTCCTCTTCTCAAGTACTCATTGTTTACACTGGTAATTTCAATTTCTCCTCTGGCCGAAGGCTGTACATTCTTTGCGATTTCCACCACTTCATTATCATAAAAATATAATCCCGGTACTGCGTAATTAGACTTTGGATGTTCTGGTTTTTCCTCAATAGAAATCGCTTTCCCCATTTCATTAAATTCTACTACTCCGTATTCCTTTGGATCCCTTACATAATAGCCAAAAATAGTTGCCCCTTGTTCTCTTTCCGAAACTCTTCTTAAAATATTGGAAAAGCTTTGTCCATAAAAAATATTATCACCTAAAATGAGTGCAACTTTATCATTCCCAATAAATTGTTCTCCAATAATAAACGCATCTGCCAAACCTCTTGGACTTTCCTGCACTGCATAAGACATTTTTAATCCTAAGGTTTCTCCATCTCCTAATAATTCTTTGAATACCGGCAAGTCTCTCGGTGTTGAAATTATGAGAATTTCCCTAATTCCTGCTAACATTAGGATTGATAATGGATAATAAATCATTGGCTTATCATACACCGGCATAATTTGCTTGGATACCGCTTTTGTCAATGGATATAATCTTGTCCCTGAACCCCCTGCTAAAATAATTCCTTTCATCTTATAACCTCCTTGATTTTCGCATAACATTAACTAGCAGTACCTTTCGATACTGCTAGTTAATGTTATACTTGGTACATATCATTGTAATATTTTTGATAATCTCCACTTGTAACATTTGTCATCCACTCTTCATGTTCAAAAAACCACTTAATGGTGAGCCTAATCCCTTCCTCAAACATTGTTTCCGGGTACCAACCGATTTCTGCTTTTATTTTATCAGGTGCAATTGCATATCTTCTATCATGACCCTTTCTATCTTCCACATAAGTAATTAGGTTCTGACTTACTAACTCTTTCCGCGAA
>JAVWKI010000233.1:0-2209 GCA_036638575.1 Anaerovoracaceae bacterium
CTTCATGTAATTCAGCAAGCATTTTTTACTTCTATCTTTTCTTTTTTGCGGGAATTAATACTTCCGTAATAAAAATATCATTTCTTCTGGTGGTCCAATAGTCGGTCACATAACGTTCATAGGAATCCTCCCCATAGCGGTAACCATTTTCCTCTGCCCAGGACAGCATCTTTTCGTAGGTCTCCGTTAGGGTTTCATGGGTTCCAATATGATAACAGGATAAATATAGGCCGCCGCGCATTGGATGCTTCTCCTCCACATCCGCTTCGTTGATGGTCTGCTGCAAGACTCTTGCAAGCTTGGCCTGTCCACTAACCCTGTCCGGTATGGACGGGAAGTAAAGAATCACCGGCCCGGTAATTTCACTGTTAATACTTTCTAGGTAGTTGGTCCATTCAATATTCACAATGGCTTCAATAAAGTTGTAATCGAAGTCTTGTTCCAAATAGCAATAGTCTATCTGCGGCATAAACTTCACATTGACCTCTTCATTTTTATTTTCTAGCACTGTCTCCGCTTCCACAATCAGATCATACCAATCCCTTACGGAACGCATCTTTTTGTAAAGCTCAAACTCCTCTTCAGCAATTTCATCAATTTTTTTCCGAAACAAACGCTCCAGCACATCATAAGAAGCCCCTTCAATGACCTCCTTCATTTCGCTGAGCTTAAACCCCATTTGCTTATAGTATTTAATAATCGGAATAAAGGTCAAGGTCTCTCTGGAGTAATAGCGATAATTATTTTCATTCACTTCATCCGGTTCAATCATCCCAATCTGATCATAAAATCGAAGTGCTTTCTTAGAAATATTACAAATCTTGCTCACTTCTCCTACTGAATAGAGTTCTTTCTTGTCCATCAAAAATTCCTTTCCGCTTCCTCCAGTGACGAATATCCATAAAATCCGGCGGTCACCTGCTGTATTTGCTTCACCAGGTTCTCCCCTCGTTCATAGGCCGCAATCAAGGCCGCACCATAAGCCTTTAGGGATTCTAAAGAATAAGTCATCAGCTCGCAGGCAAAATATACCTTGGCATTGACCTCATCTCCGGAAGTAACCATAGGCCTTACCCTATGGGCATACTTGGGATAGCTTGCGGCAAACTCCTTGTACATTACTTCCATAATACTCCCCATTTGTTCAATAAGGGTTAACTTTTGCGGGCTAGGTTTTGGCAAATAAGGTGCTAACTGCTCCTGATAATAGATGGGATCCGTGGTTTCCATCATGTACGCATATTTCTCTGAAATCAAGTTTCGGTTTACTAGGCCGGCCTCAAGTAAATCCGACTCATAGCTACGCAAAAACGCTTCCGGAAAAACACTGTGCTGGCTATACCGCATAATGTAAAAGGTCGTTCGGTCATCTTGACAGCTGGCACGCCCGCCCATATTCACCACTCGCTGAAACATCTCCTGCTCCAACTCAATGATTCGATTGACCAATTTATCTTTATCCGTTATTTCTCTTATTAATCCCATGATAATCCCCCTATCCGTTTTTCTGTTTATTTTTTCTTATTTTCTATCTATTTTTCTAGCCGGTTTCTATCTGGTTTCTAGCCGCATCCCACTTGCGTGATGCCCTACCTCAGGATTCCCCTATTCTGCCATAAGGTGCATCCTGCGCAGATCCGGATCCTTGATTCCTTCCATCAAAGCCATTCCTTGCTCTACCATGAAGGAATCTCCGGAGGAAGAAAGTCCTCTCTGCCTTAGCTCCTGAAGCACTTCCTTGCAAACAGATTCAATTAACCAGAGTTTTCTCCTTGCCGTATCTCCTCTATCCGGAGTCGCCGCCAATTCCTTGAGATCTCTCATGGCATTTTTTAGCCGACTTAGTTCTTCTCCACTGCGGAATGCCCATTTATAAAAAGGCATATATCTTCCGTTGAGCAAAAATATTGCCGACAAGCTGCTGCGGATAAACTCATTACAGGCCAAATATGCCCCATAATAGTCTCCTCGGTTGCAGCTACGCCCATAGTTATACTGCCCCGCTTGACCCATAATTGCTACCTTTGCCGCTAGTTTTTTTCGCAAAACATCCTCTGGATAGCCGGCAAGAAGCCTCGCCCTAATGGCCGAAAACTCCCCTGACCAATCTGCAAAAACTTCTCCATTGGTAGCTGTAGCCAAAAACGCTTCGGGAATCGTGAGCCACCGCGCATTGGATAAGGCCAAGGGCTCCCTTGTGCCTAGGTAT
>JAVWKI010000234.1:0-2206 GCA_036638575.1 Anaerovoracaceae bacterium
AAATGATCGCCTTTACTTCTCAGCTGGCCCATGTGGTTTCCGGTGCCTATATTAAGAGTCCCACTGCAGAAAAACACCAAGGCTTCTCTGCAGGAAGCTACAAGGATATGACTCGGGTTGCCGCCCTAAATGAGTCCATGTGGACAGAGCTATTTCTGGCAAACCGAGACAATCTTTCAGAAGAAATTTCCACATTGATTGCCCATTTGGAAGAATACAAGACCGCCTTGGATCACCAAGATGAGGAAGCACTTTACCGGCTACTGCAAGAGGGGCGCAAAAGAAAAGAAGTTATCGATCACCAACAGTTTTAAGGAGAACCCCATGAAGAATCACCCCGTAAAGGAACTACATATTCAGACAACAAGCCCCTATATCGTTCGCTTGCAGGACACCGGGCTAGCCTCTATTGGTCCTTACTTTCACCAGGTAATCGGCCCCTGCAAGGTTTGCATCGTTAGCGATACTACGGTAGCACCACTTTACCGTTCTCAGGTAGCGGCCGCCCTTACCGCAGAGGGCTACTGCCCTGAATTTATCGTCTTTCCCCCCGGGGAAACCACAAAGGGTATAGACTGTCTGTCTCAGCTGCTGGAGTTTCTTGCCATTCATGAATTCACGCGGAAGGATGTTCTGGTGGCCCTTGGCGGCGGGGTGATTGGCGATCTTACCGGCTTTGCTGCCGCAACCTATCTTCGCGGAATTCGCTTTGTCCAGCTACCGACCACCTTACTTGCCGCTGTAGATTCTTCTGTAGGGGGAAAAACCGGGATCAATCTTTCTTCAGGGAAAAATTTGGCCGGTGCCTTTTGGCAACCCGCTTTGGTGATTTTTGATCAGGAAACCTTAACCACCTTGCAGCCTACTTCCATTTTGGATGGTCTTGCAGAAATGATCAAATGTGCCATGATCGCCGACAAGCAATTATTTGATCAGCTGGGCCAGTTAAATCCCAAAGATCTACCCAAGGGACTACTCCCCTTAATTGGTAAAACTGTTGAAATTAAGCAAAAACTAGTAGAAGAGGATGAGCGAGACACCGGTAGCCGCCAGCTATTGAACTTTGGCCATACCCTTGGTCACGCCATTGAGCTTTGCAGTAACTATGAGATTTCCCACGGCCATGGTGTTGCCATCGGCATGAAGGTGTTCACTTCTGCAGCGGCAGCCCGCGGCTACACCACCAAGGACTGTAAGGAACAGTTGATCCACTTGCTGACACACTTTGACTTTCCCTTAGCCTGTGACTTTTCAGCAGAAGCCCTTGTTCCTGCCACCCTGCGAGACAAAAAGCGGGGAGGAGAAGAAATTACCATTGTTATTCCCAAGGAAGTCGGAAACGGTGTCTTAAAAAAAATTCCTGTTTCCCTTTTAACTGAGTTAATTAAAGAAGGATTAAAATGAAGATAAGAATTACACCAAAACCTTTAGCCGGACAAATTTCCGCTATCCCTTCCAAGTCCCATGGCCATCGACTTTTGATTTGCGCTGCTCTTGGCGGTGCTCCGGAAGATGCCCTTGTAGATATTGACTCGGAGGATATCCATGCCACAAGAGACTGCCTTGCTGCCTTGCTGGCCCCTTCCACAAAGGATGCACCCACACCCATTCTCCCTTGCAGAGAAAGTGGCTCCACCCTTCGCTTCCTTCTTCCCCTTGCCCTGTGTTGCCGGGAAAAAGTCACCTTTACCATGAAGGGAAGACTTCCTCATCGTCCTCTTTCTCCCCTTAAGGAGGAGCTTGAAGCCCACGGCTGCTGCTTTTCTCCCCTTAATCAAAATGGCGCACTCACCCAGCTTACCCTTTCGGGAAAATTACAAGGAGGGACCTTTTCCCTACCGGGCAATGTTAGCTCACAATTTATTACCGGACTACTCTTCGCCTTACCGCTTCTTCCTGAGGGAGGGAAAATCCAAATTACCACGCCTCTTGAATCAAAGCCATATCTTGATCTTACCCTCAAGGTGCTTTCCACCTTTGGCATTGAAATACAAGAGCAGGACAATGCCTATCTTGTTCCCGGTAATCAGCGCTACTGCTCTCCGGGCAAGCAGCGGGCAGAAGGAGATTGGTCTAACCTGGCCTTTTGGATCACAGCCAACGCGCTAGGCTCTTCCATCACCTATACCGGTGGAGATCTTCATTCCGCCCAAGGAGACAAGGCCATCCTTTCTCTCCTCAGTTCCCGGGAAATCGATGGGCGTCA
>JAVWKI010000235.1:0-1712 GCA_036638575.1 Anaerovoracaceae bacterium
CCACCAATATCCAATACCAACAAGGTCGTGATGGTGGGCAAAATTCCGGGAATGGTGATGTGAAGTGCCTGCTTAAAGCGATTGGCACCATCCATTTTAGCCGCTTCATAAAGCTCTGTATTGATACCCGCCATAGATGCCAGATATAAAATAGTCCCCCACCCCAATGCCTGCCATACTCCGGATATAATATAAATTGCAGGAAACCACTTGGCCTCTTGAATAAAAGTAATGCGATCCAAGCCAAAAGAAGCCACCAAATTATTGATCGGTCCATTCAGTGCCAGCACTTCCTTCACCATACCTGCTATGATAACCATAGAAATAAAATGCGGCAGATAGGAGACCGTCTGTACAAATTTCTTTGCTTTGGTTCGGGTAATTTCATTCAACATCAATGCAAAAATCAAGGTAATCGGAAAACGAATTGCCAAATAGGAAAGACTTAATTGTAAAGTATTGCCAAACGCACGCCAAAACGATGCATCCTTTAAAAATTGTTTGAAATAGCGAAGACCGACCCCTGCCGTTCCACAGATATTGGGGCCACCTTTGTATTTGCGAAATGCAATCACATTGCCAAACATCGGTATGTACTTAAAAATAATGAAATATGCAATCGGAATCAGCAAAAAGGAATATAAACGCCACTCCTTCTTTATGTGTTTTAACAAAGCTGTCTTTCCTAGGTTATTTTTTTTCACTTGAGTCTTTACCATCCTACTCACCACTTTCTTTCATGATTAACCTGCCACTGCTTTTAAAATTGTCACGCTCTGTCCCATCAATTTTTCACTTCTGGATTCCGGTTGACATCCACCTATGGAGATTTGATATTCCCCCGGATTGATTCTTGGTATTCCTTCTTCATCACAAAGCGCAAAGTCTTGCTGTGAAAGGAAGATGTCCACTTTTTTGCTTTTTCCTGCCTTTAAAAATACTTTTTTTATTCCTTTTAGTTGTGCATTTGGACTGCCTGTTCCGGGTGCTTTCACATAAACCTGAACGGTTTCCCGACCATCTGCCGCTCCTGCATTTCTCACCAGAGCAGACACCGTGATGCCCTCCTTGGTCACTTGATGCTCCGATAAGGAAGCTTGCTCATAAGTAAAGGAGGTATAGGATAATCCATATCCAAAAGGAAATAGTGCCTCCTGCTTCATATAGCGATAGGTTCGATTCTGCATAGAATAATCTGTGAATTCCGGCAGTTCTTCCGTAGTACGGTAGAATGTAATGGGCAATTTCCCCTCAGGATTAAATGCTCCAAACAGTACCTGTGCAATGGCCTTTCCTCCCTGCGCCCCCGGATACCAGCCTTGTATAATGGCCGGGACATGCTCCTCTGCCCATCCAATGGCTAAAGCACTGCCGGAAAGTAATATCAAGATCACCGTTTTTCCACTTGCATAAGCGGTTTTCAGCACTTCTTCCTGAAGTCCGGGTAAAGTCAAATCCTGCTTATCTCCACTTGCATACTGATTCCCTTTATCTCCCTCCTCCCCTTCTAATCCGGAATCCAAGCCAAGACAGACAAGAACTACATCACTTTGCTCGCAAACTCCTTTGACTTCTGATAATCGATCATTCTTCATTCCAAGACCGCTGATTTTTTCTTTGTAAAGATGGCAGCCCTCTGAAAACATAACTCTGACATCCTCTCCCAGATATTCCTCGATTCCCTCGGATATGGTAATATACCTAGATACAGT
>JAVWKI010000235.1:1722-2194 GCA_036638575.1 Anaerovoracaceae bacterium
TTCCTACCAAAGCCTTGCGGTTGTTGGCATTTGGGCCAATAATTCCAATGGTTTTAATCTTGGTTTTATCTAGAGGAAGCGTATGATTTTCATTTTTCAAAAGGCAAATACATCGTCTCGCCGCTTCCAAATTAAGTTTTTTCATAGCCGGAGAATCCACCTGTGTATATGGGATATTCCGGTAGGGATTGTCTCCTGTTTCATCCAGAACTCCTAATTTCATCCGCGTGGTGAACAAATTTGTAACCGCTTCATTTAGGCGCTCTTCTTTTACTTTCCCCTGTCTGACTGCTTCCAATAAATATAAAAACAAATTTCCGCAATTGAGATCACAGCCATGATTCATGGCCAAGGATACCGAGTCTACTGCGGAATCCGTCACATGATGACTCTCATGGAAATCCTTAATCGCCCAGCAATCCGACACAACATGTCCTTCAAATCCCCAATCCTTTCGTAAAATATCCAAGAG
>JAVWKI010000236.1:0-2156 GCA_036638575.1 Anaerovoracaceae bacterium
TAATCGAAAACAGTCAATAATTAGGGCGATCGCAATAGCGGTCGCCTTTTTTAAACTAAATATTCAAAAGAGCAAAGAGGGGACGAAAGGAGAAAAGTATGACATTGACAGTAAGCCGTCTGGAAAAATCTTTCGGAGAAAAAAAGGCAGTAAATCAGCTAAACTTGGAAATGGACTCGCCTGGAGTTTTTGGGTTAATCGGAACAAATGGAGCAGGGAAAACTACGGCAATTCGTTGTATCTTGGGGATAATGACTCCCGATTCGGGACAGGCAACTTGGAATGGCCAACCCATCAATCGGGAAACGGTAAGCTTTGGGTATATGCCTGAGGAACGAGGAATTTATGCCAAAACTAAGGTTCTGGAGCAGTTGATTTATTTTGGAATGCTTCGAGGAATGAACAAAAGCGATGCAAAAAAATCAGCACTAGCCTACATGGAACGTCTTGGCGTATTAGAATACAAGGACATGTTGGCAGATAAGCTTTCAAAAGGAAATCAGCAAAAAGTTCAAATTGCAGCCACGTTGATTCATAACCCGCAGTTGATATTCCTAGATGAGCCCTTTAGTGGCCTTGATCCTATTAACACGGATATCTTGCGAAACCTAATTGAGGAATTGGTGGAAGAAGGAAAATATATTGTAATGAGCTCTCATCAAATGAGCGTGGTGGAGGAATACTGTCGAGATTTAGTCTTGCTCCATCAAGGGAAGAGCCTATTGTCGGGAAATCTAAAAACCATAAAAAAGGGATATGGAAACCGAAATTTGGTGGTAAATGCCGACGAACGAATCGTTGAACAGGCCAAAAATCTTCATTTACCGTTGATTGAAAAGCGTGCAGAGGAAATAGAACTGGGAATTTCCAACGAAGAGGAAGTAGGGGATTTTTTGAAACAGTTGATTGGGAAGGAAATTATTCCTACGAAATATGAAATAAAGGAACCGTCGTTACATGAAATATTTATAGAACGGGTAGGTGAGCAAAAATGAAGCAAGTATTCACAGTATTTAAATTCACCTTTTATGAAGCGGTAAGGAAAAAAGCATTTATTATCTCAACAATAATTATGTTTGTGCTGGTTTTGGGTGTTAGTCTAGTTCCCAAGGGGATAGAGTTTTTTGCAGGAGATGGCAAGGATGACACGGAGGATAAATCCAAAGGGACGATTTGTTACTATATTGATGAAGGGAATCTTATTCCCGGAGGAGAAGCTGCCCTTGGTGCAGTGATGCCAACTGTACAGATAGAAAAGGGTAAAACAGAAGAAGTTGAACAATACAAAGAGCGGATAAAAGAGAAGAAAAATAAGGATTCTCTTGTGCTGGTTACCCAAGGGGAGGGAGCACCAAAAATAAAAGTGATTACCAAAGACTTTATGTCCGGCGTAGATGTTCGCGGCATTACCGAGAGTCTATCTAAGGCTTATGGTGCAAGCTTGTTGGAAGAAGTGGGCGTGGATAGTGCCTTGATTTTTCGTGCGCAGGGAAGCTTAGTTACGGAAACTGAAACAGCAGGAACCAACAATATGGGGCGGTATATTATTGGGATGGCCCTTACCTTTGTGATGTTTTTTATGATTTATTATTACGGATATTCTGTGGCCATGTCTGTAGCGACAGAAAAAGCATCAAGGGTAATGGAGACCTTGGTTGTTTCGGCAAAGCCTAGCCGAATTTTGATCGGAAAAATTTTAGCTATGGGTACGCTGGGCCTTGCACAGGTTCTCGCCTTACTGCTTTTTTCCGGAATTTGTTTCCGCTTATTTGTACCAAAGGACTTTGGTATCGGAGGCTTTATTCTTAGTCTTGGAACCATTGAGCCAAAGGCAATTGTGTTGCTCTTGATTTACTTTATCACCGGCTATGTCCTCTATGCAGTAATGAATTCGGTTTGCGGAGCGTTGGTAAACAAAATCGAAGATTTAAACTCAGCCATGATGCCGGTAACCTTCATTGCACTGATTGGCTTTTATTTGGGCTATATTTCCTCCGCAGTGGGAAGCTCTGGATGGCTTGAGAAGGCGGCTATGTATATTCCGTTTTCCGCACCATTTGTTATGCCGACCAAAATTTTAAATGGAGAAATTGCTGCCCTTGATTTAGCGATTTCTTTGATAATTCTAATGGGAAGCATTGTCCTAATCACCCTAT
>JAVWKI010000237.1:0-2151 GCA_036638575.1 Anaerovoracaceae bacterium
GCGTCCGGCTCATAACCGGCAGGTCCGGGGTTCAAGTCCCTGATGGCCCACCAAAAATTCCAGATGACCATAAATAAATGCCCGGATAGCTCAGTTGGTAGAGCAGAGGACTGAAAATCCTCGTGTCCTTGGTTCAATTCCGAGTCCGGGCACCACAAACAAAAGGTAACTTCTTGCAGACATTTGTCCGAGGGGTTATTTTTTTTTACAATACTTGATTTAATTACTAGAGTAACGTAATATATGAGATGGACGTATAGGCAAAGGGAGGTTTGTTATGGCACAGCTATTTTATAAGTACAGTACAATGAATGCGGGGAAATCCATCGAATTAATTAAGGTGGCATATAATTATGAAGAACGTGGGAAGCGGGTATTATGCCTAACGCCTTCAATTGACGATCGATCGGGTCTAGGGGTAATTTCTTCCCGTGTAGGACTAAAAAGGGAGGCACTTCCCATAGAAGAAGACACCAATATCTTAAATTTATTTATTCGTGAAAATAAAAAACACCCTATCTCCTGTGTTTTGGTCGATGAGTGCCAATTCTTAAAGAAACATCATGTTCAAGAGCTTGTGGAAATTGTAGACAGCTGCAATGTACCGGTAATGGCCTATGGATTGAAAAATGATTTTAGAAACGAACTCTTTGAGGGATCCTATTATTTGCTGGTATATGCAGATAAAATAGAGGAGATTAAGACTATTTGCTGGTGTGGCCGCAAGGCAACCATGGTCGCACGGATTGTGGAAGGCAAATTCGTTAAAGAAGGGGAACAAATTCTCGTCGGTGGAATGGAAATGTATGTCCCCCTTTGTAGAAAGCATTATAATGACGGAAGACTGGGGCCGGAGGATAAGAGTCCACAACCCTGGTAAGCATCTCGTCGTTTCATTTCTTGGGCTATGCCATTGAGTATAGTCCTTTTTTTGTAGCTCCATTGGGGGGAAACCAGTAGCTTCCTCATGACGTCCCCGGTAAGCCGATGAATCGTAATTTCTGGAGGAATTTCCATCAAAAGGTCGCAGACCAACTGAATATATTCTTCCGGTGAGTCAAAGGGTGTATATCCCGGATAGAGGGTTTCTAAAGGGGAGCCCTTGACGACATTCATTAAATGTAGCTTCAGTCCAAAAATTGGAGCCTGACAAATATAGCGTAGGGAAGCGTGCATATCCTCCTTAGTTTCCCCGGGAAGTCCTAGAATAAGGTGGGTAACCACCTTGATCCCTCTTGCGGTAAGATCTGAAATCGCTTGATCATAGACGCTGAGGGGGTAACAACGATTGATTCTGTCTTCGTGTATGGTTTGTAAGCCAAGCTCTACCCAAAGAAAAGTTTTTTCATTTAGCTCCGAAAGGAGATCCAGTACCTCTGGGGGAAGACAGTCCGGGCGGGTTGCAATGGCAATCCCCACTACGCCAGGAGCCGCTAGAGCTTCTTCATACTGTTTTCGCAAGACTTCTACCGGAGCATAAGTCGAGGTATGACTCTGAAAATAAGCAAGATACGCAGTAGCATTTGGCCATTTTTCAGAGAGTAATTTCATTTGCCCGGGAATGTCGCTTGCCAACTCACCAGAGCCTTCTGAGGAACAAAAAATACAGCCGCCTACACCAACCCGTCCATCTCTGTTGGGGCAAGTGAATCCGCCGTCTATAGATAATTTGATAATTTTTTGGCCGAATTCCTCTTTCAGCCACGCACCAATTGCGTTAATTCTTTTCGTATTTTCCATACCGTCCATGATATAATATTTTCTCTCCAATGTAAATAGCTGAACCTTCAACAGGTTAACCGGCCCTGCAAATCTTCTGTAATCCAGGCAAACCTTATGTATGCTGTGTGCCAAGCAAAGCCAAAGCTTTACCTGCGCATCTTGGCCAAGTGCTAACCTGAACATCTTGGCAAGTGCAACTTGAACATCTTGCACAAAGCCGAACTTGAAGATCTTGATCAAGTGCTAACTTGAAAATCCCAAGGGAAAGCAGTATACTAAAGGCACAAAAGCTAGATGATATTTTAAATTATTTTAAGGCACGAAAGATAACGCTAACGGACTTTGAGGGTCTGGACACAATCGACCTACAAAACGACGAGGAGATTTTAGCCTATGCCATAGAGGCGGAGTTTAAGAAGTCAGACAACC
>JAVWKI010000238.1:0-2151 GCA_036638575.1 Anaerovoracaceae bacterium
TCCATAACATCTTTTGCCGATTTTGAATCCAAATTTCCCGTTGGCTCATCTGCCAACAGTACACTTGGATGAGCAATGGTAGCTCTAGCAATGGCCGTTCGCTGTGCCTGTCCTCCGGAAATTTCAAAGGTCCTCTTGTCCAGCAAGGAACCAATGCCCAGCCGCTCTGCCACCTCAACTGTTCTTTTTTTAATCTCTGCAACGGGAACCCCTTCCAAGGTAAGCGGCAGCATGATGTTTTCTCCTACCGTCAATGTGCTAATCAAGTTGAAATCTTGAAAAACAAACCCCAGTTTGTTTCGCCTAAATTCAGCAAGCTGCTCATCATTCATCTGATGGGGATCAATATCATCAACCAAAACGTGCCCACCGGAAGGCTTGTCTATTGTTGAAATCACATTCAAGAGGGTACTTTTACCACTGCCCGACGGCCCCATTATTGCGACAAATTCTCCCTGTTCTATTGTAAAATTTATATCACTTAATGCCGAAACCGGAACGTTTCCCTCATACACCTTTCCCAGATGCTCAATTTTCATCATTGTCATAATTAATTTCCTCCTTGTTTTTATGTCCTTAGTTTAGCCTATATCAAAAAAGACAACAATCGAGAAAGATTACAAAAGATGACAATAATGTAAGCTTTCTCGACGGAGGCTCATTGATTCTCTTATTCAAATATAATCGTAAAGGTAGTCCCTTGACCTAGAGCAGACTCCACCTTAATTTCATGGCCTAGGTAGTCTGTAATTTTTTTCACCATGTAAAGACCTAATCCTGTAGACTCCCCTCGCAAGCGGCCGTTTTCTCCGGTAAAAAACAAATCAAATATCCGTTTTTTATCCCCTTCTCCTATTCCACAGCCTTGATCCTTGATAGATAAGGAAACCCTTCCTTCTTGTGCAGCTGCAAAAATGTGAATAGCTTCACCATGTCCACTATACTTTATTCCGTTAGTCAATAGCTGATATAGGACAAACTTCATCCATTTGTAATCCGTATAAACGCAAAGGGATTTATCCACATCCAGCTTTGGAAATATTCCTTTTTCAATAAACATACTCTTTAACCCATTGATACAATCCCTCGATACCTCATATAGGTTAACCTTTTCTATATGAAAATCATTTTTCATTTCGTCCAGCCGATAAAGCCCCAAAACCTGTTCAATATCATATTCCATCTCAGTTACCGCTTTGGCCACCTTGGTGTAATCCCCATCATTCTTATGATTTTCGGCAATTAGACCAACCACCGAAAGGGGCGTCTTTAGCTGATGTACCCACCGGTAAATCAGTAGTTTTTGCAATTTTCTTTGCTCCTCAAGCCTTAGCAATTCCTCCTGATAAAGCGTTCTTTGCCCATCTAACAGCTGCTTAACCTGCCGCTGCTCTCTGCAACGTGCTTCCCCTATAATAAGCATCTCCTTAGCCTCAATCTCCTTACACAACAGGGCATAAAAATCCCAAGTGATATATAAGCGATATGCAAAAAAACAAAGGAGGACAAAAAACGACAAGAAAAGATAATAAGGGGTATTGCTCTGCAAGGCATCAGAAACAGTAAAGTTAACCAACATAAAACACACCGGTGCAAGCATAAACAAAATCAAAACCCATAAATGATCCGCAAAAAACAGCTTTAGCTGTGCCTTATACTTCATCCGTCTTCACTCCTATACGATAGCCTACTCCCCTCACCGGATTAATCCTCAGCTCAGAATGAATCCCTGCAAGCCGTTTTCGAAGACGGCTGATTGTAACATTGAGGGTGTTTTCCTCCACAAAGCTTTCATCATCCCAGATTTCATTGAGCAAATTTTCACGAGAAACAACATTGGGATACGCCTCAAACAAAAGCTTAATAATCCCCGCCTCTGTTTTGGAAAGCATAGCTTTTTCCTCATTGCATTGCAGCATCAGCTTCCCCTTATAAAAAGTGCAATCCCCACATCCAAGCTCCTGGTCAGCCGCCACCGCATATTCTCCATACACTCTGCGAATATGTGCATTCACCTTAGCCGTTACCACCTCAAAAGAAAAAGGCTTGGTAATATAATCATCCCCTCCATTAACCATAGCATAAACCTGATCCGTATCCGAACTTCTAGAAGACAAAAACAATATAGGGCAAGAAGTCTTGGTTCTCAGC
>JAVWKI010000239.1:0-2108 GCA_036638575.1 Anaerovoracaceae bacterium
TGGGAATTGCAAAGCGGCGTTGGCGAATGATAAATGAGAATTGCGAAGCGGCGTTGGCGAAGTATAAATGAGAATTGCAAAGCGGCGTTGGCGCAGAAGAATTGGGGATTGACGAAGAGGCCGCGAGATGAAGCGGATGGCACGAGATGAAGCCGTTCAGAACTGGGTGAAGCGAGACTATACTAAGCAAATTGATTTCAAACGCAAGAACCATGCCACTTTTTTCGAAAATATATTTTTCCTTTTTTTGCATATTTTCCAAAAAATAATAGATCGGTCTTTTTTGCACCCTTTTCCGTTTTTCGGGGGTTCAAATGCAATTTTTTGCACCCTTTGGTCGTTTATGGGGCTCAAAATGCAAAATCCTTGGGGTTTTGCGGCTTGGCTAGGCTTCCATTGTTCCCAACCTGACTGGCGGTTCAGCTTAATGTATAAATATTTTTTTACATGAATAAGTACTTACGTTTTTTGCATTTGAATGACCTTTTTTGGTGAAAGGGTGCAAAAAACCGCGATCTATTCTGTTCCACGTTAAGCTTTTTAGAAAAAACAAGATTTTCCCATACTCCCAGTTATCGTTTTCAGCACTTTAAGTACTCTCCCTCTCTTTCAGTCATGTTTAGGGAAAAGAAAGCTCTCCTGCCTGCTCAGCACTAAGCAATTCAGAAAAAAATAAGTACTACCCCTCTCTTCCAGTCATGTTTTACGAAAAACAGATGCTTCCTCTCCATACTAAGTGATAGGCGTTTGAGAGAAATAGGATTTGATGCTCCTCTTGCTAAGTGAACCGAGGATGTCTCAGGTTACCATGCTTGTTGTTGTTCGCTAAAAATCCCCGAGGCGGGTGCTCCGGGGATTTGTTTTTAATAAAATACTGGTTTTCGTTCCGATGGAAGTTCTTATGGAACTTGCCGATTAGAATTCCTGTTGGTTTCTTATCGAACTTGCCGATTAGAATTTCCTAGTGGAATTTCCCATTGAATGCGCTTACTTTTTGATGTATACCTCTAGGCATACAAAGTCTTCGCTAGGGAATTTGAAGTGATCGCTAAATGCGGCAAAAATCTTGTGTCCACTACGCTGTAGATTTAACAGAACACTGCGTTTTGATTGAGGAATCATTTCCCAAACAACTGCCAGTGGGCAACCGCTCTTTCGATCCGGTGCCAGTAGTAGTACGCTTTCGTACTGGGTTTTGTCTACATTGCAAACATCTTCTAATAAGAATGCATCCAAGAAGGTGCCTTCTCCCCATGCCCAGTCCTGGTGGCCTGGAACAACTTCCTTAACAAAATTTTCGATTTGTGCCTCTAAGGACGCTCTCCTTTCTGCTCGTTCATCTGTTCCTACTCCCCAAGGGTTTTCCGGAATAGACTCCAAATACCATACATTGTACTCATTGTTTTCGGCAACGGCTTCGTCATAAACTACAGTGTCCTTGTCCGTATTGAAAAACTCCATACTTTCAAGCTCTTTGTAATCGGTGGTCTTAATCTTGTCCTCCGGTGACAGTGCTGCGCCCCACTCTAAATAATCATAATTTACCATGTTCTGTCCTCCTCCCTTTTTCTAATTATATCACTGCGGGCTTTCCAATGTCTAGTCTTTTTTTCTGATAATTCCGAAACTTTGAGCCTAAAATGTGCGGTATTTTCTACGATTAAAAATACCGACCTCCATATGGTTAGATTTTTAGGTCTAGCTTTTGGAGATCGGTACATATTGTGTATTTTTGTGGGCGGCCATCCGGTATGCCCATTGTGTTTTGCGCCATGCTAGGCGGCTTGGGATGGGCGCGGCTACCCGATTATGCCCATTGTGTTCTGCGCCATGCTAGGCGGCTTGGGATGGGCGCGGCTACCTGATTATGCCCATTGTGTTTTGCGCCATGCTAGGCGGCTTGGGATGGGTGCTTATCGCCCCATTGTTTTTTTATGCCGGTTTCTGGAGCTATCCATGTGTGCGGCCATGGCTTCTGCCCCGGCTTCCACATCCTTATCCTTGAAGGCCTGAAAAATCCTTCGATGCTCTTCTAGGACGGTAGGCAAATAGTCTTCATCCTCTGCGACTGTATTTTTGTCGTGTCTTACATAAACTTGGTAAGAAGA
>JAVWKI010000240.1:0-2101 GCA_036638575.1 Anaerovoracaceae bacterium
GGCAGAAACCGTAGACGCGGACGAGGCCTTAATTGCAGTAATTACTGCAGCAATTGCAGCCTATGAAGCGGGCCGCGGCGTTACTGCGGACCTAGTAGTCAAAAAGATAAGCAGGATTGCAGGACCGTCCGTAGCCTGGTCAGCGGCCGGCCGTAGCGAATGTATTGATAATAGAAGAATTTAGCAAAAGGAGAATAGTTAAATGAAACAGTATAATATAACAGTGAACGGCACTACTTATGCAGTAGAAGTTGAAGAAACAGGATCATCAGTAGCAGCAACTCCAGCTCCTGCAGCGGCACCAGCTCCTGCAGCGGCAGCACCGGCGGCAGCGCCTACAGCGGCTCCTGCACCTGCAGCAGCACCAAAGGCAGCACCGGCTCCGGCTCCAAGTGCCGGCGCAGAGAGCATTAACTCTCCAATGCCAGGAACGATTTTGGATGTAAAGGTTACAGCAGGACAAGCGGTTGCTGAAGGAGAAATCCTAGCAATTTTGGAAGCCATGAAGATGGAAAACGAAATCCTAGCTCCTAGAGCCGGAACCGTAGATACTGTACCTGTAGCAAAAGGCGCAGCAGTAAATGCGGGAGATGTTATTGTAACTTTAAAATAATCATAGTACAATAGTGAGGCGTCAAGTTTGACGCCTCATATTTTTTATTAGTGGATATCATAAGATGTCATTTGCAAGAGCAAAGGAGGAAAACCATGCTACTAGCCTTTGATGTAGGAAATACGAATATCGTCCTTGGCGTATTCAAGGATGGTGAGCTCATTCAAAACTGGCGACTTGAAACAGATAATAACAAGAGCGCTGACGAATATGGAATGATCATCAATCAACTTTTTTCTTACGAAAAACTAAACATTGACGAAATTGAAGACGTTATTGTCTCCACTGTCGTGCCATCGGTACTTTATACCATTCAGCACCTATCGATGAAATATTTTAATCGAAGGGCCATTGTCATTGAATCGGGGGTAAAGACCGGTTTGTTGATTAAATACGATAACCCAAAACAAGTGGGTGCAGATCGAATTGTTAATGCGGTTGCAGCTTATGCCAAATATGGCGGGCCACTGGTGATTATCGATTTTGGTACAGCGACAACCTTCTGTGCCATTACCGAAAAGGCCGAATATCTAGGTGGAACCATTGCACCGGGAGTGAAGATCGCCTCGGATGCCTTGTTTGAAAAAACAGCGAAGCTACCTAAGGTAGAGCTTGAACCACCGGGCAGGGTGATTTGCAGAAATACCATAGAAAGTATGCAATCCGGCCTTGTTTACGGTCACATGGGGATGGTGGAATTTATTGTAAACAAGATGAAAAAAGAATTGGAAGCGATTACTGAAAGTGGAAAGCCGGTCACTGTGGTGGCTACGGGAGGCCTTGCCACAATGATAGATGAAGGGCTTGACTCCATCGACCATGTGGACAAATTGCTTACCTTAGAAGGACTTGAGATTATATATGAAAAAAATAGGAAAACTAGAACTAGATAACCCTTTTGTGGCCGCACCTCTTGCGGGAATTACCGATGCACCGACAAGAAGCCTGTGTAAGGAAATGGGTGCAGCCTTGGTGTATTCAGAGATGATCAGCGGAAAAGGGTTGATGTACAACAATAAGAATACGGAAAAGCTACTGCGGATTTATCCGGAGGAAAAGCCGGTGGCCTATCAGATTTTCGGTGCAGATCCGGAGGTGATGGCCTATACGGCAAGAAGTCTTCGCGATAGAGACAATGCCCTACTGGACATTAATATGGGCTGTCCGGTGCCCAAAGTGGTAAAAAACGGAGAGGGCTCAGCATTACTTAAGGACCTAGACTTACTTTTTCGTGTGACGGAAGCCACGGTGAAGGAAGCTGGCAAGCCGGTTAGTGTAAAAATAAGGACCGGCTGGGATGAAACGCAAATTGTGGCAGTAGAAGCCGCAAAGGCGATTGAAGCGGCAGGTGCCAGTGCGGTTGCTATTCATGGACGGACAAGGCAGCAGTTTTATACCGGGGAAGCCAACTGGAAAATTATTGCAGACGTGAAACAAAGCGTCAACATTCCGGTAATTGGAAACGGAGACGTTTTTTCCGGAGAGGAT
>JAVWKI010000241.1:0-2067 GCA_036638575.1 Anaerovoracaceae bacterium
ATCAGCTCGTTTTTTTGTTTTTGAAATAATATTTGTGCTATTTCATTGATCATGTTAACATAAGGAGATGAAAAAATAGAGGAAAAGAGTGGAGGTAAGTAGTGAAGGGAGAGACTTTAGTAAAAAAAGTTATCTTGAACTTATTAAGTGCGTATTTGGAGCACAGGAACGTTGAAGGGGTCTTGGCGCAATGCACAGACGATTTGGTTTGGATCGGTTATCCTTCTACAAAGGTTGCCATTTCCAAGAAAGAAACAGAGACATTGCTCACCGAAGAAATTCAGCAATGGCCAATAATCGATCGCTTAGCCATTGGTCAGATAGAGGAACGGGCAGTCGGAGCAGATACGGTAGAAGTCATGGTTCACTTTTCCGGTGAAACCGGTTGCAAAATGCGGTTTAAGTGTTTAAATGTAGGCGGGGATTATCGCGTTTCTTTTTTTCAGTTGATCGTTCCAGAGGAGATTGTGGAACCAAGGCTAGCGGATGCCCTGTATGAAACGGAGCTAAACCGAGAGCGATTTCAAATGATGCTGACCAATTTAGGGGAGGTCATGTATGACAATATCTTGGAAGCAGACATTACCAATGATCTTATCTTTGGGATCAAAAGTGACGCCCTAGCTGAACGTTTGGGCTTACCAAAGGGCGTACGCTATTCGGATACCATAAAGGAAATTTCGAAGACCCTTACCCACCCGGACTTTGCGGAAGAGTATCGAAGACTTTTTTCGCGGGAAAATATAATGAAGCAATATCAGCGAGGCGAGCAGCATTTACAATATGAATGTAGGGAGAAGGATGGAAACGGTAAGTATCGCTGGATTAGAATTACCTATGTGCTTTATCATTCTTCGGTTGCAAATGCCTTGCGACTGATTTCTTATGTAAAGGATATTGAAGAAGAAAAACAAGCTAAGGAAGACTTGGAAAAAACTTCAGGCCTAATTAACAAGCTGGTGGAGTGGGACTATGATTTGTTGACCTTTATCGATATGAAGCAAGATAGCTACGAAACCTTTTGTATGGGAGAGACCATTGAAGCTACCTTGCCTCTTGAGCAGAAAAAGTTTTCAGAAGCAAATCGAATATATGTAGAAAAAAGCGTATTAGAAGAAGATAAGGAAGCTTGTCTTAGCTATTCAAATTTTGACAAGATCAAGGCGCTGCTTGCAGAAACAGATTCCCATGTAAGCTATTATCGTACAAAGGGAGAGGATGGAACCATAAGGAACAAGAAGCTGAGGATCTTTTGCCTCAACAAGGAAAAACATCATGTGGGCTTCGCCAGAGAAGATGTAACCGAGATTGTGAGAGAGCAAGAGCGAAAAAAAGACTTGCTAGAGGCATCCTTGGTGATTGCAAAACAAGCCAGTGCTGCAAAATCTGAGTTCCTTTCCAGAATGAGCCACGAGATCAGAACGCCAATGAATGCCATTATTGGAATGTCTGCCATCGCTGCACAGTCTATGGACAACAAAGAGCAGGTGGCAGATTGTATTGCAAAAATTGGCATTTCTTCAAGGTTCTTGCTGTCCCTCATTAATGATATTCTGGACATGAGTAGAATTGAAAGCGGAAAGGTCTTCCTAAAAAAGGAAACCCTTTGTGTGGAGGAGTTTGTCAAAGGCTTAAATACCATTTGTTATGCCCAAGCAGGGAAAAAAGACGTGGATTATGAGGCAGTCATTGATCCGACCATGGAGGAATTTTATATTGCAGATAGCCTAAAGCTGCAACAGATTGCCTTAAACATTATTACTAATGCCATAAAGTTTACAGAACCCAAAGGCAAGGTGAACTTTTTTATGCGGCAGTTAAAACGAGAAAAGGAGAGTGCAGTTTTGCGCCTGGTCATTACAGATACGGGCTGCGGCATTAGTGAGGAGTTTTTGCCTGATCTATTTGAACCCTTTGCACAGGAATATTCAGGAAGCACCTCCCTATATGGGGGTACAGGCCTGGGGCTGGCCATTTGCACAAGCTTGGTGGAAATGATGGACGGAAAGATTTCTGTTCGCTCCAAACAAAGCCAACGAACACAATTAACCGAAGATGTTCGGGTAG
>JAVWKI010000242.1:0-2054 GCA_036638575.1 Anaerovoracaceae bacterium
AATATTTCTGGCGTTGTTATGACTTGTAATATAGGAAGGGTCCCCCGAAAGGATGTATCCTACAATCTGATCAATTGCATTATACCCTCTTTCATCCAGTGCTGCATAAACTTCCTCTAAAATTTCTCTCGGTGTTCGCTGTTCTCCCTTTATTGCTCCATCGAACATCAAAGTACTTCTCTTGTCCATGGTGTGCCCTCCTTTCAATTTTTCGTCACATACTAAAACTTGTACTTCTACGGTAATTATATATGATTTTTATGTATATTACAATAATTTTTCTGCAACCGCAAAGGCATCTTCCACTTTGGATGGATCTTTTGCACCGGCCTGGGCCATATCTGCTTTTCCGCCGCCGCCGCCGCCTGCTGCTGCTGCGATTTCTTTGATCATTTTGCCTGCGTGATGGCCTCCGCTAACCACATCATCGGTTAAGGAAACCAGGAAGGTTACCTTCTCACCCTTTTGTGCTGCAAATACCATTGCAACGTTCTTATGCTTGGACTTTACATCATCTGAAATTTTTCGTAAATCGTCAATTTCAAAGTCCTTGAATAAACGGGTAATCAAACGAATTCCGTTGATTTCTTTTGCATCTTCAATCATTTTGTCCGCTGCCGCATCAAAAGATTTTTTCTTTAATTCATTTAGTTCCTGTTTGTATTCCTTGTTTTCTGCGATTAAGCTATCTAGACGACCAAGGAATAGATCCGGTGTGGACTTTAATGCAGTTGCTGCTTTTTCAATTGCTGTTTCACACTTATCCAAATGGTGTACAATGGCCATTCCGGTTATGGCTTCAATTCTTCTCACTCCGCTAGCAATTCCGCTTTCGTTGAGAATCTTAAATGCACCAATCTGTCCGGTGTTGTCTACATGCATACCGCCGCAAAGCTCCATGCTGTAATCTCCTGCCGTAACGACTCTAACCACATCGCCATATTTATCTTCAAATAGTCCCACTGCACCCAGCTTGGCTGCTTCTTTTATGGACATCTCCTGCGTTGTTACCGGAAGGAAGAAGTTGATTTTGTCATTGACCAATCGCTCTACTTCTCTCACCTGCTCCTCTGTCATGGCTTCAAAGTGGTTGAAGTCAAATCGTAGGTTTTCAAAGTTCACAGAAGAACCTGCCTGCTGAACATGATCGCCTAGCACTTCTCTTAGTGCTTTGTGTAATAAATGTGTTGCAGTGTGGTTTCTCTTGGAGTTGTTTCGGTGAACCTCTGAAATCATTGCAATCACATCTGTATCCGGTCTAACCGTTCCCCGTTCCACCTTTACCTTGTGTGCAAATACCCCTTGGAACTTTTCTACCTCAAGCACTCTTGCTGCAAAATCATCATTATAAATAAGACCAAAGTCAGAAGCCTGTCCACCACTGTTTGCATAAAACGGAGTTTTATCTAGGATAATTCTTCCAATTTCTCCTTCTGCAATTTCAGTTAATGCCTTTTTCTCCCAGAACAATGCCTTAATATGCCCTTCGTCTTGCACCTTGTCATAGCCGGTAAACTCTGTCTTTCCTTCAAATAAATAGCTGATGGAAGATTCCTCCCATGCCTCATCGCTTTCGGCAGCATCGCTTCTTCCTCTATTTTTTTGAATTTCCATGTGTTCTTCAAATCCCGGTCTATCTACAGAAAATCCTGATTCTGCAAGGATTTCTTCCGTAATATCAATAGGGAAACCATAGGTATCATGAAGCTTAAAGGCTTTTTCGCCGCTAAGCATCTTCTCTGAAGCCTTTTCCATTTCTGCTCTGTATTCTTCAATAATGGCCATTCCCTGATCTAGGGTATCCATAAATTTCTTTTCTTCTGTGCTGACAATTTTGCCGATGAAGGTTCTCTGCTCCTCCAGCTCAGGATATGCTCCCGCAGAAGTGTCAATAACATGGTTTACTAGCTCTGCCAAAAATGCTTCCTTCATTCCTAGCTTTCGTCCATGTCTTGCCGCTCTTCTGATGAGTCTTCTCAATACATAGCCTCTGCCTTCATTGCTTGGCATGATCTTATCGCCAATCATAAAGGTTGCAGAACGAACGTGGTCGG
>JAVWKI010000243.1:0-1992 GCA_036638575.1 Anaerovoracaceae bacterium
AAACAGGATAATTAAAAATATCGGTTTCAATCCCTTGAGTATAAATTTTAACGGTACCTTGGAAATCCCGATTACGATGCCAAGCACCACCGTAGAAAAGGCAAATCCCCAAAAATCATTGACTACAAACAAGGCCACAATAAATCCTATGGTTACCGTTATTTTTACCCGAGGATCCAGTCTATGAACCCACGACTCCCCTGGATAATATTGTCCCAGTGTTATATCTCGTATCATGTTTACTCCTGTTTCTCTTCACCGGCATGCTTCATGGAAAGATCCGCAAAGAGTTCTGCTTCCAATGCTTCTACCGTGAATATCTCTTCTCCCAGAGAAAATCCTCCGGTTCTTAACTTTGCTGCGAGTTTTGCCGCATCTGGCAATTGTAGGCCCATGGCTTCCAATTCTTTTTCTTTGGAAAAGACCTCTGCCGGGGTACCCATCATGGCCAAATGCCCCCGTTCCATAACCAAAACCTTATGGGAAAGCCGTGCAATATCATTCATATTGTGGCTGACCAAGATAATGATCATTTTTTCTGTCTGGTGTAATTTGGTAATCATCTCCAAAATATCGTGATGGGCCTGGGGATCTAGTCCTGCTGTAGGCTCATCTAAAATTAAGACTTCCGGCCGCATAGCAATTACCCCAGCAATGGCTACTCTCCGTTTTTGTCCCCCCGAAAGTTCAAAAGGAGATTTTTCTTTAATTTCTTCATAGGGAAGACCGACCAGCTCTATGGCCTCTCTTACCCTTTGGTCAATTTCCTCTTGGGGCAAACCTAGGTTTCCCGGACCGAAGGCAACATCCTTTGCCACCGTCTCTTCAAAAAGTTGATATTCGGGATATTGGAAAACTAAACCGATTTTTTTACGAATTTCTATCATAGAAACTCCTTCTGCGGTAATTTCCACATCGCCCACAATAATCGATCCCGACTTGGGCTTCAGCAAGCCATTAAGGTGCTGGAGCAAGGTGGATTTTCCCGATCCGGTGTGGCCGATAATCCCCACAAATTCCCCGTCATTTATTTGAAATGACACATCCTCAATTGCGACAGACTGATGGGGAAGTCCCTCGCTGTAGATATGTGTTATATTTTTTACTTCAATTGACATATTGCTTCCACAAATTCCTTTTCGTTTACAATGTCCTCAGGAAGATTGATCCCCTTGGCTCTTAACTGATGGGTTAATTCCACTGCCATTGGCACATCTAAGCTCATTGCTCTCAGCGTGTCTATGTTGGCAAAGATCTCCTTTGGCGTTCCATCTAATCTAATTTTTCCTTGATCCATAATCACTACTCTATCGGCTTCTGCTGCCTCTTCCATAAAATGGGTAATCAGCACACAGGTAATTCCGTCCTCATGGAGCTCCTTGATAATGTCCATCACCTCTCTGCGCCCCTTAGGGTCTAGCATCGCTGTGGGCTCATCAAAGACAATGCAGTCCGGCCGCATAGCAATGGCCCCTGCAATGGCAATTCGCTGTTTTTGTCCCCCGGATAAAAGGTGGGGGGCTTTTTTCCGAAACTCTTCCATGTTTACTGCCTTAAGTGCACCATCTACTCGTCCACGAATGATCTGCGGATCAATTCCTAGGTTTTCCGGTCCAAAGGCAATATCATCCTCTACAATAGAGGAAACAATTTGATTGTCCGGGTTTTGGAAAACCATGCCCGCACTTTGCCGAATATCCCAAAGATGGGTTTCATCGGTGGTTTGGTATCCATTGACATAAACCGCGCCGCTGCTTGGAAGCAGCAAGGCATTAATATTCTTCGCCAAGGTGGACTTACCGGATCCATTTTTTCCAATAATCGCCGTAAAGCTTCCTCGCTCAATGGAAATTGACACATCGTCAATCGCCGGAAGAAGTGCGCCTGTGCCTTCCTCAGAATAGTTAAAGATTAAATTTTCTATACGGATGATATTCTCCATTTCCCTTCGTCCCTTTCCTTTGCTTTTACATCACGAAACATTATACCTTA
>JAVWKI010000244.1:0-1962 GCA_036638575.1 Anaerovoracaceae bacterium
ATTCAACACTCTAAATCACCAATCTTGGATAACTTCCCTCAAAGCAAAAATCCGTAGTTAACCTTTCGGCTTAGAACCAGATCTCAAATCACAGAACCCCTTATTATATACACTTTCAAATCTTTTATTTTTCCACCCTTGACATCAATACCACCGTCTCCACATGCCCGGTCCAGGCAAACATGTCAACAGGTGTGGCTTCCACAAACTCATAGCCATGGTCGCCGAGATATTTAACATCTCTAGCCAAGGTTGCAGGGTCGCAGGAGACGTAGACAATCTTGGCAGGGGCTACTTCTGCTACTGCATCAAGGAGCCATGGTTGGCATCCGGCTCTAGGGGGATCTAGGATGACTACATCGGCGTTGCGGGCTACCCGAACCAGGTCTTCGTCCCCTTCACCGGCTAGCAGCTTTGGCAATGCCTCTTCCGCTTTGCCGCAGAGGAATCTGGCGTTGACGATTCCATTGATTACGGCATTTCGATTGGCATCCAAAACCGCATCTTTTAGGGATTCAATCCCAAGAACATAGCCTGCCTCCTTTGCACAGTAAAGGCCGATAGAGCCAACGCCGCAGTAAAGATCGAGAACGTTTTCCGTTCCGGTTAGGCCGGCATAGGTGCGCACTAGTTCGTAAAGCTCCTTGGCCATGGCTGGGTTTACCTGATAAAAGCTTCGGGGAGAAAGCTCCACACTTAGCTGGCCGATTTCTTCCTTAATAATCTGCTTTCCGGCCAGTGGGATGATTTCTTTTTCGTTATCTAAAACTACGCTTTCCAGGGAATATCCGGCTTCGTAGATGTAATCGTCTAGCATTTGGATGAGCTTGGCGCTGGCAGGAATGCCTTTTCCGTTGATGTTCAGCACTACCATGACTTCTCCGGTGGCAAAGGCTGTTTTTACTACCATGCTCTTCATGAGTCCTTGCTGCCACTTTTCATCCCAGGCGGTGATGTGGTCTTCAATCATAAATTGTCGCATGGCTGCTGCTGCTGCCATGGCTGCCGGGCTTTGTATTAGGCATTGTTGGCAGTCTACCACGTCGTGGCTCTTTCCTTTATAAAATCCAATGGCTGGCTCACCTAGGTTTTCGATGATACCGCCCTTGCGCATGATGTTCCCGCCTGTACTGATGGGGAAGGTCGCCTTGTTTCGGTAGGCAAAGGGTTCTTCCATGGAAATAATTTCATTGATTCTTGGATTTTCTATTCCGCTAATGCGGGAAAGTCTGTCGGCAACTTGTTTCTGCTTTACGGCCAATTGTCCTGCATAGTCGGTGGAGGCAAAAGGACAGCCTCCGCACTGATCTGCGTATTGACATAGTGGTGTAATACGATGGGGTGACGGCTGATCGATGGAAATAAGTTTTCCAAAGGCGTAGTTCTTTTTTACCTTGGTCAATTCTGCGGTGACCTGATCGCCGATTACGGTATTTCCCACAAAAACGGCTAGGCCTTCTGCTTTTCCAATCCCTTGGCCTTCATTGCTGATATCGATAATTTCTATTTTTACTTGTTGTCCTTTCGTAAACATCATACCCCTCTTTTCTTCCTTAACTATGGTGGTGATAACAATGCCGTTTCTACAAGGGAAACGGCGGGTTTTTGGTTTATTATTTGTGTGGCGCTTTTCTTAATTTTCAGCTGGCGCTGTTACCCTTGTCCGCGGCTTTTCCATGGCGGCTAAAATCAGTGCATAAAGCTCTGGATTGTGTTTTTTTAGGCTTACAGGCACGAGCTTCGGGGTGGTGATGGCGTGCTTGGAGGTTCCCTTCACGCAGGTTTCCCCGGTCTCTTTGTTGATGATTTCATAGCCCATGATGATTGTCGCTGCCTTGAGTTTTTCTACCCATGAGCGGATAACGAGAACATCATCATAGCGGGCAGGCTTCTTGTACTCACACTCTACTGCGGCAACGGGAAGCCATAGTCCCTCTTGTGCCATTCTGGAATAAGGGTAGC
>JAVWKI010000245.1:0-1959 GCA_036638575.1 Anaerovoracaceae bacterium
ATTCCTGGAAGTATTAGTCTTTCTGCGGGGAGCTGTAGCCTCTGTGGTGAGGGAAATTGTTCAAAGCCGTTAGGCGATAAGTGTCGAAATCAGGCGAAAATGCGCTATTCGATAGAGTCCTTGGGGGGAAATGTTGGACGAACCTGTGAGAAGCTTCTTTGTGAACACCTAGAGTGGATAGAGGAAGGGAAGCTTCCGGGATATTTTGTATTGGTGGGAGGTCTGCTTTATGGAAATAAGGACAATGATTAATTCTGCTTTTTCTGGGCTTTCCGGAAATCACTTTGGCGTGATTGGTCGGCCGGATTTGCCCATGTGGGAGGCGCCGCTAATTGGCGTTGCAGCGGGGGATGACCCCTATTATGATTTTTTGAAGGAGCATATTGGCCCCTTTCATTGGACTCCGGCAGAAGCCTTTGCAAAAAAATATGCACCGGTACCGGCGAAGAATTTGCGGGTGATTTCAATGGTTTTTCCTCAAGGGGAGGAGACCGTTGCGGAACAAAAAAAGCAAAACACCTTTCCGGCAGATTACTGGCTGGTTTCTAGAGGTGAGTGGGAGCCATTGATGAAAGAATTTGGTCAGGCCTTGGAGGCAGGTTTTGCACAGGAGGGAATTCAGGCGGTGAGCATTGATTTGCTTCCGGAGAAGCTTGGGCAAACCTCGGAAACCTTGGGGCTGGCATCTAAGTGGTCTCATCGTCATAGTGCCTATGCGGCAGGCCTAGGTACCTTTGGTCTTTCTGATGGATTTATTTCCAGGAGAGGCAAGGCGGTTAGAATCACTTCACTGGTGGTGGCGGCAGATATAGCGGTGAGCTTGCGGGAGGCGGAAGGGCCTTATGACTGGTGTCTTTATTATCGCAAGGGAATTTGCGGAGCGTGTATTCGTCGGTGTCCGGCTAGGGCAATCGGAGAAAAAGGCCACGATAAGCAACGGTGCAAGGAATATGAGGACAAGGCAGAACGAGAATTTTGGCCCGAACACATCCCTCACGGAGAATATATCTTTGGTTGTGGATTGTGTCAGGTTAAGGTTCCTTGTGATAGACAAAAACCTTAGGCAGTAAGGAAATAGCAAAAAAATGACAAGAGGAAGGTGCGACAGAGAGAAAAAATAAACTTGGTTGAGTGATGGCGGCTCAACGTAGATGTGCTAAGCACATGAAGGGGAGGTTTGTAATGGAAGAGAAATTACAAAAAAAGGTACTGAAATGGGAAGAAGAAATTAAAATTCTTGAAGAGGTAAGAAGAGCATTTAAAGGGTTTTCCAAGTTAAAAGATGAAAAGGCAGTCAAGGGAGAAATCGATGGCGCAAGTGAAGTGGTTTTGGCGCTTTTGGACGAACATAAGTGGGTAAACATCGATTGGAAGGACTTAAAGAGAAGCAAGGCTTCTAGAATCGAAGGGATAGAAAAGCTAGATAAAAAAATAGAGGATCGAAGGATCCTCATTGATGAAGTCAATACCTTTGAAAAGGAAAATGGCGGAAGCTTTATGGAGAACGGGAAGCTGGTTGCCCCACTGCGAGATTGGGAGGTAGAAATCGAAAGCTGTAGGCCGGATTCTATCTATTATCATTGGGCTTATGGGCGGCTAGAAGTCATTTTGGAAGAGGATGGATATATTTATCTGAGAGTATTGGACAAAAAAGGCTGTGCTCATGAATGGCTAAAAAAGAACAATGCCATTATTGAGCTTGCAGGAGAGGAAGAAGAGGCAAAGGAATTTTCCAAAACCGCAATTGGGCGATGGTTGTTCCCGGAAAAAGAGGATGTGGCTGTGGTCAGTGAAGACTTATCCCACAAACTATTTAGGGGATAGGCTTGCGTATATTTAGGCAATAAATCAGAATGAAAAAAGAGCAGGGGCCACATTGGCTTCCTGCTCTTTTTATTGGCGAATTTGATTGGCGAAGGTGAGCTTAGCCAGGCAAAGACTTAGTCGTCTAGCTCCTCT
>JAVWKI010000246.1:0-1934 GCA_036638575.1 Anaerovoracaceae bacterium
TGATCTTTTGTTTTTCAAAGGTTGTTACACTCGGGAGCAGCCCTATTCCATCTAGGGTTCCTCCATGCTCCACGCCCTCTGGATCCTTTAGCTGTTCTCCTAACATCTGATAGCCACCACAGATTCCAAACACAGGATTTCCTTGCGCCGCATATTGTTTAATTCTTCCTTCAATTCCGTTTTGTCGCATCCACAGCAAGTCTTCCATGGTATTTTTTGTTCCCGGAATGAACACCATATCCGGGTTGCCAAAGTCCATTTCCTTGTCCACGTAACGAACACCAACCCCTTTTATGGTTTCAAATACATTGAAGTCGGTAAAATTAGAAATTCTTGGGATACGAATTACCGCCAAGTCGATTACTGCTTGTTCATCCTTGGTATGAAAACGTTCTGTTAAGCTATCCTCATCTTCAATGTCCACCTGTAAATAGGGAATTACCCCAAGCACAGGCTTCCCTGCCTTTTCACTGAGAATATCTAGGCCCGGCTCCAAAATCGTTTTGTCCCCTCGAAATTTATTGATGAGCAAGCCCTTGACCATATCCTTTTCTGATTGATCAAAGAGTACCATGGTTCCCACCAAAGAAGCAAAAACACCCCCGCGATCAATATCGCCAACAACCAGTACAGGGGCCTTGGCAAGCTTGGCCATATACATGTTAACAATATCGTTTTCTTTTAGGTTAATCTCCGAGGGACTCCCTGCACCTTCGATGACAATAATATCGTTTTCTGCCGCAAGGGTATCAAAGGCTTCTTTCACCTGAGGAACCAAAACCTTTTTTTGTTGGTAGTACTCCTTTGCACTCATGTCTTCCCAAACTTCTCCATTGACAATCACCTGTGAGCTGGTGTCATTGGTGGGCTTCAATAAAATTGGGTTCATCAAAACGGAAGGTTCTACTCCTGCTGCCTCAGCTTGAACCACCTGTGCCCTACCCATTTCCAATCCATCTTTTGTAATAAATGAATTCAACGCCATATTTTGGGACTTAAAGGGCGCCACCTTATATCCGTCCTGCTTAAAAATTCTACAAAGACCTGCCACAACCCAGCTTTTGCCTGCATTTGAAGTTGTGCCTTGTATCATGATTGCTTTTGCCATGTCCTCTCCATTTCCGCGTTATTGTTCGCTTGCGTTCAATGCGTTAACCAACTGAATATTTTCTTGATGGGATTTTACTGCAACTCTGAAATACCCGTCTTCTTCTCCCAGTCCTAGGTAATTCCCGCAGTTTCTAATCAATATGCCTTTTTCCTTCAGCCCTTCTACAAAGGCGGCGATTCTTTCCTTCCCCCCCTTGGGAAGGCAAAAGAAAATATAGTTTGCCGCAGGGTAAAGGACATAATAGCCTAACCGTTTCAGCTCTTGAAACAAATATTCTTTTTCTTCTTCAATCAGCTGCTGTGTCTGCTCTCGGTAAAGGCTTTCCTTTAGGGCCTGCACGCCTGCTGCCTGTGCAAGAAGAGAAACGCTCCAAGGCTGCCCCACCCGCTGAATTGCTTCAATGCATTCCACGGAAGAAGACATTCCATAGCCTAGACGAATTCCCGGCAAGGCATAGTCCTTGGTAAAGGCACGCAAAAGAAACAAATTGGGGAACTCTCCCAGGAAGGATTTTAAGGTCACCGCCTCTTTGCTAGGCAAAAATCCCAAAAAACATTCATCTACAACCATAGTAATGTTTTTTTCTCTGCATCGTTCTAGGATTTTTTTCAGCAAGGGCCCATGGATTAGCTGTCCCGTAGGATTGTTGGGATTACAAAGAAAGATTAAGTCTAAATCCTCTGTTAGCTGCTGCAAATAGTCCTCCTTCAGCTGAAACCCATCCCTTCGATTTAATTGATGGGTTCTAATTTCACAGTCCCAAACAGCCAGTGCCTCCCCATACTCTGCAAAGGTGGGTGCAGTAAGCAAGGCTTTTTTTGGC
>JAVWKI010000247.1:0-1932 GCA_036638575.1 Anaerovoracaceae bacterium
GCCGGGACGATCCAAAAGCTGATGGGAAACCCTTAGGCGAACACTTCTGACAATATGAAAATTATAGTTCCGCATTAAATCATATACCGGCCCTACGGAGCCGTAGGAGCTGTTTTCCAAAGGGAGAATTCCATATTGGCACATGCCCTTGTCCACCGCTTCAAAGACATGTTTAAATTGATTAAAAAATAAAGTCTTCGGTTGAGCAAATAGCTTTTTACAGGCTGCCTCTGAGTAGGAGCCTTCAATGCCTTGACAAGCAACCATGGCTTTTTTGGGGAAAATCTTTGGCGTGTCAGTCAAGGCTACTTGAATTCGTTCGCCTAGATCCGATATGCGAGAAAGATAAAGGTTTTGATAAGAACGGCTTACATCAAAAATTGTATGGTAAAGAATTCGTCCATAGCCCTCTATTTGGGGAGAAAGGGTGTCGCTGACGGTTTCCAAAATCTCTGCCTCTCTAGCAGGGTTTGCCACGGGAGTAGCATTGGATTTTTTGTTCTTTGCCACTTCAAGGGAAAGGGCCATTCGCTGTTCAAAAAGAGATAATAGCTGTTGATCGATCTGGTCGATTTTTTTTCTTAATTCAAGTAAACTGGTCAATTTATTGTTCCTCCATCATGGCATCTAACAATCCCAGGGCAATGGCCGCCTCTACTACGGGAACGGCGCGAAGCACCACGCAGGGATCGTGTCTACCTTCTATGATCAATGTTTCTTCTGTTTTCTGCTGTAGATTTACCGATTGCTGTGGCTTTGCAATGGAAGGTGTTGGCTTAAAGGCCACCGATAAGGTTAGGGGCATACCGGTAGAGATTCCACCTAAGATTCCGCCACTGTGGTTGGTGAGGGTTTTCACCTTTCCTTCTTGGAAAACAAAGGGATCGTTGTTTTCGCTGCCCAAAAGTCTTGATCCTGCAAAACCACTGCCAAAGGAGAGTCCTTTTACTGCAGGAATACCAAAGATAATCGGAGCGAGGATGCTTTCAAGTCCGTCATACATGGGTCCGCCTATACCCGGTGGAAGTCCGGTAACCTGTGCGGAAACGATGCCACCGACAGAATCCCCCTTGGCTTTGGCCGCAAGGATCTCTTCTAACATCTTTTCGCCCCTTACGCCGTGAATTTCTGTAACCTCTCCATGGATTTGTATTCCTTGTGCGGCTAAATACTGTAGGGCAATGCCGCCAGCAACACAAAGGGGAGCGGTCATTCTGGCAGAAAACGGTCCGCCACCGGCCATATTGATCTGATCCCCATACTTTACTCGGGCTGTATAGTCTGCATGTCCGGGCCTTGGAACCTGACGAAGATTGCTGTAGTGTCCAGATTTGCGATCTTCATTTTGGATAATAAAGGTCAGGGGATCCCGAGATTGCAAACGGGGAATATCCCGCTCCTTCCGTGGTGTGGAATAAGGATTTTGGCCCGGAGCACGGCGCTGCATAAAGGCTTGTAGGGCCTGAAAATCAATGGCAAAATCCGAAGGAAAACCTTCTATGCAAACCCCGATATGATCTTCGTGAGAGCCACCAAAAATGGTAACCCTTAAATTTTTTCCGAAACTAGACTTCAATTACATCACCTCCAAGCAGACGATAATCGTTAAAAAAATCAGGATAAGACTTATTTACTGCTTCTCCGCCAACAATGGTTACCGGATCGTTGCAGACGGTAGCAAGAATGGCCATGGCCATGACGATGCGATGATCGTTATAGCCCTCTACCGTTCCACCGGTTAAGCTTCGTCCTTCTAGGATTAACCCATCTGTAGTTTCCCGGCAGCAGCCACCTAGGGCATTGATATTTTGGCAGATTGCCCTTAGGCGATCGCTTTCCTTGAGGCGAAGGCGTTCTGCATGGATGAACCGTGTAGTCCCCGGGGTTACCGCAGCCTTTGCAGCTAAGATAGGCAGAAGATCCGGAACCTGA
>JAVWKI010000248.1:0-1906 GCA_036638575.1 Anaerovoracaceae bacterium
CTTTGGTCAGCTCATATACCCAGCCCTTATCTACATTATTCCAGGTTCCCTTTGACTCTAAGCTTCCATTTACGTTCACTGTTCCGCTATTGTTCCAGGTTCCTTCTGCGTTTACTTTGCCATCTACAGTGATGGTTCCATTACTGCTTAATGCTGCAGCCTTAGGGATGCTCAGTGTTTCACCTGCACCAAGAACAAATTCTCCGCTAATAGTTTGATCTTTATATACGGTTCCTTGGTTCTCTTCAAAGATGATTCCACTCCAGTTTGCTTTGTTACTTTGATCTGAAATTCTGCTAGCACGGATAAATGCGTTACCTTCATCTGTGGTGGCAAAAGTTCCACCAAATCCTTTGTAGCCACGGCCAATTCCAGCACCATTTGTTCCGCCTTCTGCGAATACCGTTCCGCCACTGATGGTTGTGGTTCCTCCACCTCTTGTGGATCCACCGCCAATTCCGGCAGCAGAATCTCCACCCTGAGCTTCTACCGTTCCGCCACTGATGGTTGTGGTTCCACCCTGTCCTTGGTAGCCTCCGCCGATTCCGGCACTATTTGCTCCACCGCTTGCGTTTACCTTTCCACCACTGATGGTTGTACTTCCACCATCGCTTTGGAAGCCTCCACCGATTCCGGCACCATTTGCTCCGCTACTTGCGGTTATTGTTCCGCCACTGATGATCGTGGTTCCACCATCGCCTTGGTAACCTCCGCCGATTCCGGCACTATGTTCTCCTCCATAGGCGGTAATGCTTCCTCCCTCAATGGTAATGGTTCCCGCCTCTTTTCCTCCATAAGCAGCGCCGAGAGGATTTTTTCCACCACCAATTCCAGCAGCATTTGCTCCGCCTACCGCTGTCAAGCTTCCCTTACTTTCCTTGGTAATCACTAGGCTAGTTCCCTTAGTGACTTGTAAGCCTGCCTTCTCCTTACCGCTTCTTAATGTATTAATGCTTCCCTCTTCTAGGGTAAGGGTTAAGGTCGCCTTCTCTTCAAGGAGTAATGCGCTTTCCTTTGCCGTGATATTCACCCCATTTAAGGTAAGGTTGGCCGTGATATTCTTTGCTATCTCCATTGGGGTTGTTGCACTTTCCTTTGGGTTTTGATTTTTAATCTTTAGCTTTGTATCCGTCTTGATTCTAAGTGTGTCTGCAGTCGGATAATATTGATAATCGGTACCATAAACACCTCCTTCAACAAACAAGTCTCCACAAGGAATCTGTTCAGCTCCATAAACAGTATATTGATCTATCCCTAGGCCGGTAATGCCATCTTTGGCCTGTTCATATACCCAACCATTTTCGGCATTTACCCAATTTGCTTCCACTGCATTTAGCTTGCCAGAAACCATAACGATGCCCTGGTTGTTCACCTTGCCCTCAAAGCTTCCTGTGCTTCCCTCAGGAACCGTTAACCTCTCGTTTGCAGCAATCTGTAAATCCTCCGTAATCGTTGGCTCTTTATAGACTTGACCGTCTTGCTGTAAAAAAATTAATCCACTCCAGTTGGCTTGATCCGATTTGTCCTGAATCGCTCCTACACGAATAACCCCATTACCCGTAGCTGTGGTGCTAAAGGTTCCCGGAGCACCATCTCTTCCGCTACCAATGCTATGGAAATTGCCCATTCCTCCTCGGGCTTCTACACTTCCGCCACTGATGGTGACCGCACCACCAGCGCCTTCCTTTCCGCCACCAATTCCGGCAGCAAAATTGCTACCTTGGGCAAATATGGTTCCGCCCTCTATGGTAACTGTTCCGCAGCTACCCTTGAGGCCGCCACCGATTCCGGCACCGTCTTCTCCGCTTACTGCCTGCAAGCTTCCCTTGCTTTCTTTGGTAATCAACAGGCTACTTCCCTCAGGAACTTGTAAACCTGCACTATTTATCCCACCTTTGAGGGTATT
>JAVWKI010000249.1:0-1891 GCA_036638575.1 Anaerovoracaceae bacterium
AGCGAAGTAAGATTTTCCCCAAGCTTGCTGGACCTAGCAGTGGAACAACTTGCTATCGAGGATACAGGTTATATTTTGATTGAATTTTCCAATTCACAATATCCTGCCTACGTGCAAGAGGTTTTTTATGCCTTGGAAGACAGAGGCTTAACCCCCATTGTCGCCCATGTAGAGCGCTATCATCATGGAACCGCATTTCTAGAAAAACTAGCAGACCTAGGTGCATTATTACAGGTAAATACCGCAGCAATGGCAGGAGACCGCAAACAGCGAAAAAAGGTGTTGGAGCTGATTGATCGGGATCTGGTTCACCTGTGGGGAACCGACATGCACTCTATAGATCGGCGCCCGCCCATTGTAAAGGAGGCCCTATACCTGCTCAGCAGGAAGGTAGGGAAGTCCTTCTTTGCCCAGTGTGATGCAGGAGCTAAGGAAATCTTGGGGATTGAAGAAGGAAGGTAGACAATGAAACATTACAGAACAATTATTGGCATTGCAGTCCTTACTGCAGTACTTTGCATCGGCATGGTCATTGCAGGAAACATCATGGGTGTGCATGATGATCTGGGATACAATTCCATTGTCGAACAAACCAAGGAATAGGCAACGAAGACAGGGCTAGAGAAAAACGGCAAGAGGAAGTGTGAGACGAAAGAGAAAAGAAGAGAGGATAAAGTGAGTAAAAGCAGAGTTTTTCTCTCTTCGCCGACAATGCACGGCGAAGAGCTAGGCTTCATTCAGGAAGCCTTTGATACCAACTGGATAGCGCCAATTGGTAACAATATCAATCAGTTTGAACAGGAGCTTGCAAGCTTTGTTGGGATAGAATCATGGGGTAGCTCTAATGTCGGGAACCTCAGCCTTACATTTGGCAGTGAAGCTGGCAGGGGTGAAGCCGGGAGACATTGTGTTCTGCTCGGATTTAACCTTCGCAGCAACGGTGAACCCGGTATCCTATGAACAGGGTGTGCAGGTATTTATTGACAGCGAAGGGGAAACCTGGAATATGGATCCGGAGGCCCTAAAGCTAGCCTTTCAGAAATATCCCCAGTGCAAGGTAGTCATTGTGGTCAACCTCTATGGTGTACCGGCCAAGCTAGATGAAATTCGGGAGATTTGTGATGCCCACGGGGCAGTGCTTATTGAAGATGCAGCAGAAAGCTTATCGGCAACCTACAAGGGGAAGCAGACCGGAACCTTTGGCAAATATAATGTCATCAGCTTCAACGGAAACAAGATCATTACCGCATCCTGCGGGGGAATGCTGCTTTCGGACGATGGCGAAGCCATGGACAAGGCACGTTTTTGGGCTGCCCAGTCTAGAGAACCGGAAGTGTATTACCAGCACAAGGAGCTAGGCTACAACTATCGCATGAGCAATATTATTGCCGGAATCGGCAGAGGTCAAATGCTGCATCTAGAAGAGCATCGCGACCGAAAAACCAAGCTCTATGAACGCTACAAAAAAGAGCTAAAAGACCTACCAATCAAAATGAACCCTTACCTAGACTATACCGTTCCCAACTTCTGGCTTAGCTGTATGACCATAGAGAGCGGTAAGGTAACCCCGGATGACATTCGAATCAAATTAGCCGAGAACAATTACGAAAGCAGACATATTTGGAAGCCTATGCACATGCAACCTATCTTTGCAGAGCATGACTATATTTCTGCTACCGAAACAAGCGTGGGAAGAGATATCTTTGACCGCGGTCTTTGTCTGCCATCGGATATTAAGATGACCGAAGAAAACATCAATGAAATTATTACCATCATCAAATCAGTATTTGCAGAGAGTGAGAGATAAAACAAAATGTATGAACGTTATGTGAAACGGGTGTTGGACGTGATCTGTTCTCTTTTGGCGATGATTCTTCTTAGTCCTGTGATT
>JAVWKI010000250.1:0-1869 GCA_036638575.1 Anaerovoracaceae bacterium
ATCTTCACCACAGTTAATTACTACTCTGTAGCCATTTTCCAAGTTTAATTTTTCTGCAATTTTTTTTATGGTCAACAGCATGTGTCCGGCTAATTCTTGATCTTCTGCTACAAATGCCTCTGTGCTTTCAATATGTTTCTTTGGGATCAACAGTACATGCACAGGTGCCTGTGGCTCTAAATCATGAAAACAAACCACCTGCTCATCTTCATAGACCACATTGGCCGGAATTTCTTTTTCTGCAATCTTACAAAATATACAATCATTCATTTGGTTCGCTCGGCCTATAGGTTTATTTTACTCTGCTAAATCAACATGTGCAAGGAAAACTTAACTTTTGGCATGATTCTTGTACTTATATAAGGTGCCGGCAAAGGAAGGGATTTTCAAAAGTATTGGAAAATAAAGAAAATTACCACTTTTGAAAAAGGCAAAACAAACAATTCGGAAATTTATTTCCGATTGAAAGAGGAAATTTATTTCCCTTTGCACTATTTTTACTTTATTTCACTATTATTGAAGGAGGACGATTATGAGTCAGAAAACAGAAAGGCAAGAATTAAAACGTGCCTTAAGCATGAAAGATGTACTAGCCCTTGCGTTCGGTACGATGATTGGTTGGGGCTGGATTATGCTGGCCGGTCAGTGGGTTTCTATGGGTGGCGTTGTAGGCGCAATTTTGGCCTTTGCCATCGGTGCAATAATGTGTATCTTTGTAGGCCTTACCTATGCAGAGCTTACTCCCGCACTACCCCTTTCCGGAGGAGAGCTGGTATTCTCCTATCGTGCCATGGGCTACAATGCTTCTTGGATCACGGGCTGGATGATTACCTTTGCTTACATCGGTGTAGCTGCTTGGGAAGGACCTGCACTGGCCACCGCCTTACAGTTCTTATTTGGAAGTGCATTTCCTGAAGGTGTTACCCTTTGGACCATTCAAGGTGCAGATGTTACTTCTACCTTCCTACTTATTGCTATTGTGGGTGCATTTATCCTTACCGTGGTTAACCTTATGGGAGCGAAGGCTTCTGCAATATTCCAAACTACAGCAACCCTAGCCATGGCCATCGGTGGTGTTGCCTTCCTTATCGGCGGCGTAACTTGTGGCAGCATCGAAAACCTTATCCCTGTATTCACAGACGGAAAAGGCTTTGTTGCAGTGGTTCTAATGGTTCCTGCTATGTTTGTCGGCTTTGACGTTATTCCGCAAGCTGCAGAGGAAATGAATATTCCTTTGGGCAAAATCGGAAAAGTAATCATTATTTCTATTATTATGGCTGCTACTTGGTATATGATCATGGTACTAAGCGTTGGTCTTTCTGCTCCTGGAGATGTGCGATTTAATCCAAACGATCCAGGACACATTGGTGTAGCTGCTGCCTTTGCTCATGCATTAGGAACTCCAATTGCTGCAAAATTCATGATCATTGCTGCCATGTGCGGAATTTTAACTAGCTGGAACGGATTCATTGTTGGCGCAACCAGAGTATTGTTCTCCATGGGTAGAGCAACCATGCTTCCAAAGCTATTTGCAAAAGTTCACCCAAAATATGGTTCACCAGTTGCTGCTATCATCCTTGTAGGGCTTATTACAATGTGCTCACCGTTACTAGGTAAGGGTGCTTTAGTATGGTTTGTAAACGCTGCTGCCTTCGGTACCGTAGTTGCTTACTTCATGGTTGCACTTTCTTATTTGGTGCTAAGGAAAACTGAACCAAAGCTAGAACGACCATATAAGGTAAAGGGAGGAATGATTATCGGCGTACTCGCTGTAGGCGTATCCCTATTCTTCCTCTACCTCTATCTCCCTCTAGGTTCTCCAAATCCTTTAACCTTGATAGAATGGTGTCTAGCTGGCGGTTGGATCCT
>JAVWKI010000251.1:0-1856 GCA_036638575.1 Anaerovoracaceae bacterium
ATCTAAAAACTCAGCAGGGAATCAAAAATTTAACCAATGAAGAAGCGGCAGAAATTGTTGCCAAGGATAGAGAAAGCCATCAAAGAGATTTATTCAACGCCATTGAGCAGGGAGATTTCCCAAAATGGACAATGTACTTCCAAATCATGACCGAAAAAGAAGCCATGGAATACAAGGAAAATCCGTTTGATATCACTAAGGTTTGGAGCCACAAGGACTTCCCACTAATTGAAGTGGGTGAGCTTTGCCTCAATCGCAATCCGGAAAACTATTTCGCCGATGTAGAGCAAGCTGCATTTAGCCCATCCCATACGGTGCCGGGCATCGGCCTTTCTCCGGATAAGCTTCTTCAGGGACGGTTGTTTTCTTACGGCGATGCACAACGCTATCGTCTAGGGGTAAACCACAATCTTATTCCTGTAAATCAGGCAAAGGTTGACGTTCACGACTATCACCGAGACGGAATGATGCGTGTTGACGGAAACCACGGTGCAATCAAAGGCTATGAGCCAAACACCATGGACGAATGGGCAGAACAGGGAGACCATCGTGAACCACCGCTAGCAATGTCCGGCGAGATGTATCACTATGATCCTACTGACGATCCTACTGATGAGTGCTTTTATCAGGCCGGCGATCTTTATCGTCTCATGACACCACAGGAGCAGGATGCGCTTATTGCAAACACTGCGGGGGATATTGCTCCGGTTACCGAAAACGTAAAATACCGCCATGCGGTTCATTGCTACCTTGCCGATGAGACCTACGGTCTTCGGATTACAGAAGCAATGGGATTAGACCTAGAAAAAGTAAAGGAGCTTTCCAAGCTAAGCCATGTTGCATTAGCTAAAGCAACCAAATAACACAGAATTTTGTGACAGATGTGACACACCCTTTGGGAAAGATGTGTCACATCTTTTTTTGTTGAATTCCTAGAAACCCCACTATTTCAGCAGTTTTTCTATTGGCACAATTATTGCTTATATTATAAGTATAAATTATTACTACAAAATGAAAGAAAGTAGGTATCAAATGAAAGATTATATGGCCTATGGTGAAGAATCGCCGTACCTAAAAGCTGGACCTTTTAAAATCCGTTTGCCTTTTATTCATTATCGTTTTGAGATTGCCGATTTTGCTCAAGGCTTATTAATGTGTGCAGTCTGCTTAGGTGCAATTCCACTTTTACAAGACACTTTAGGAATGCCATTTGAAGTGGCCCTAGCCATTGTTATTTTAAATGGCTTCCTCTACACTTGGCACACCCTTCTTGGGGATCCTGTGGTCCCCGGTTGGATTACTCCTGCGATCCCACTTCTCGTTGCCTACTGCCTGACATTCCCAGAAGGTCAAAGTAGGATGCAAGCATTGGTCGCTTTTGAAATCACTCTTGGTGTTTTTTCTATTATTCTAGGACTTACCGGCGTAGCAGGGAAAATCATCAGTCTTGTTCCTCCCGCTATCAAATCTGGTGTTATCTTGGGTTCTGGAATATCCGCAATTTATATGATTTTTACCGTGGGGGGGAAATTCGAAAAAATGCCACTCACCACTACATTTTGTTTAATCGTTGCTTTTTACTTGCTTTTTTCAAACGGATTCAAACGCTTGAGCAGCAAGAATAAGTTCTTTGGATTTATTGCTAACCTTGGCATTCTGCCATCAATAATAATCGCAGTTATTGTAGCTCCCCTTGTTGGCGAAACAGCTTTGCCATCAATCCAGTGGGGATTTACCCATCCAGATTTCGTTGCACTTTGGACCGAATGGGTTCCTTGGGGCGATGTCGGTTGGCCTTCTGCAACAAAATTTATTTCTTCAATTCCAACTGTTTTGGCAATATATATCGTTCTTTT
>JAVWKI010000252.1:0-1854 GCA_036638575.1 Anaerovoracaceae bacterium
GAGAAACCGGCCTTAACCTTCTTCTTGACCATGGGACTTTGTGGCGTTATTGAATATGCAACGAGCTGGTGGCTAGAATATTCTAAGGGCACCAAATGGTGGGATTATAGTGGCTACCTACTTAACCTTAACGGCAGAATTTGTCTAGAGGGGCTATTGGTATTTGCTATTGGTGGCTGTGCCTTCGTTTATATTTTGGCACCACTGTTTGATGATCTTTATAACAAGATTCCGAATCGGGTGAAATATCCAATCGTCATTGTTTTGCTGACCATGTTTGGCATTGATTCGGCTTACTCCCATTTCAATCCCAATACTGGACCGGGAATTACGGATTATGGCGAACTGGAATATCGCATAATGGGTCTTTCTGAGCCGGAGACGTCCTTGGCGGGAATGGCAGAACCCCATATAAAATCATGAAGCTTGTAAAAAAATAAAGGAATAAAGGAATGAAAAAATCGATAGAAACTTTTCTTGAGGAAAAGCTTTTGTCGATTTTTTTTAAAAAACAAATTGACAAGGAATAAGGACTGTGCTATTGTACTAAGTAGTTAATACAACAATACAGTAATACAATCAGCAAGAAAAAGGAAAGGAGGCAAAGATGGACTGGATATTTAAAGAAGGGCAGCCGATATATACACAAATTATTGCGCAGCTAAAGATAAAGATAGCCAACGGGACCTATAAGCCGGGAGAGAAGCTACCCTCAGTAAGGGAGCTTGCCTTGGCGGCGGCGGTAAATCCCAATACGATGCAACGTGCTTTGGCGGAAATGGAGCGAGAATGCTTGATTTTTGCAGAAAGAACCAATGGACGCTTTGTTACAGAAGGAGGAGAGGTGTTGGATAATTTAAAACGAACTTTGGCTGAAGAGTTTATTGGAGACTTGTTTCAGAACCTAAAAAAAATAGGACTAGATAACGAAGAAATTATTGCAGCGGTTAATCAATGGGCTAAGGAGGAACAGTAGGATGGGATTATTCGAATGTAGAGGCGTAGTGAAGCGCTATGGAGCGAAAACAGCCTTAAATGGAGTCGATTTAGAATTACAAGAAGGGAAGATTGTGGGTTTACTTGGCCCCAACGGATCGGGAAAAACAACCATGATTAAATTGGCCAATGGCTTGCTTAGACCTACGGAAGGAAAGGTGTTGATCGAGGGAAAGGAACCTTCACCGGAGACCAAGGCGAAGATTGCGTATTTACCGGACAAAGACTTTTTGCCTAGCTATATGACGGTTGGTCAGCTGATGGACTTTTATGGAGATTTTTATGCAGATTTCAATGTGGCCAAAGCAGAGAAGATGCTAGAAGGGCTTGAGCTTTCAAAGGAAGATGTACTGAAAAAAATGTCCAAGGGGACGAAGGAAAAAATCCAGTTGATTTTGGTTATGAGCCGAGATGCAAGAATTTACTTTTTAGATGAGCCCATTGCCGGCGTTGATCCGGCGGCAAGAGATTATATTTTGAAGACGATTATTTCTAACTACTGTGAAAATTCCTTGGTGATCATTTCTACCCACTTAATTGCAGACATTGAATCCGTATTGGATGAAGTGGTATTTATTAAAAATGGAAGAGTGATCCTGCACAAAGAGGCAGATGTACTGAGAGAAGAAAAAGGCAAAAATATAGATGGACTGTTCAGGGAGGTATTCAAATGCTAAGCAAATTATTGAAATATGAATTTAAAGCGGTGGGAAGGCTCATGCTTCCTCTTTATGGGGCCTGGCTGGTGATGTCCTTTATCTTGGGCTTCCTGCTAGACTTCTTGGACAAGCTGATGATTGTAGGCGTACTGGCAACCCTAATCTATGTAGCCATTACCATGACCGTGGTGGTGTTGAC
>JAVWKI010000253.1:0-1776 GCA_036638575.1 Anaerovoracaceae bacterium
AGAATTAGCGGCAGAGCTGGAAATCGGCGTGCCTACCCTTACAGACATTATTGACGAAATCAAAAAGCCCGGTCGAGACCCCAGAGAGGATGCGCCTCCGGTGATTTTCCGAAGAGATGTAAGGAGCATAGAAGACATGGAGGTCGGAATGGAGATGACCGGCACCGTGAGAAACGTGGTAGACTTTGGCGCCTTTGTGGATGTGGGCGTGAAGAATGACGGCCTAGTCCATATTTCGGAGCTGTCTAATCGATTTGTGAAGCATCCGATGGATGTGGTATCTGTGGGAGATACCGTCAAAGTGAAAATCATTGAAATAGACAAACAAAAGGGTAAAATTGCATTAACAATGAAAGGGTAAATATATTTTCTTTGTATACAGTATTAATGGGATAGAGAAGTTGTAATATTATGTTTTATATGTTAAGATCTTAACGGTGCAAGAAATAATCTGCACCTAATGCCATTATGAAAAGGAGACTGAAGAGATGTTTACAGAGACATTAACTAAATTTGCAGGAGACATGGGACTACTGAATTTGGATTTTAGATCAGCCATAATGATTGTAGTTTCGCTACTTTTCTTGTTCCTAGCCATCAACAAGGGCTTTGAACCACTACTGTTAATTCCTATTGGATTTGGTATGTTGCTATCGAATCTTCCGATTACAGGAATTTTCTTGGCACATCCGGAAGCGGGTACGGATATTGCCGACATGGGCGTATTGACCATCTTCTATATGCTGAAACCAATTTTGCCATCCCTCATTTTCCTTGGGGTAGGAGCGATGACAGACTTTGGTCCACTGATTGCAAACCCTAAATCCTTGATCTTGGGTGCGGCAGCACAGTTTGGTATTTTTTTCGCATTCTTTGCGGCAATTATACTCGGCTTTGATGCACAGGGTGCAGCATCTATCGGAATCATCGGTGGTGCAGACGGCCCGACAGCAATCTACTTGACGCAGAAGCTTGCACCGCAGCTATTGGGTGCAGTAGCCGTGGCAGCCTATTCTTATATGGCGTTGGTACCGGTAATTCAGCCACCGATCATGAAACTTCTGACCACAAAGAAAGAACGTGTGATCAAGATGGAACAGCTTCGACCGGTTACCCAAAAAGAAAAAATATTATTCCCGATTATGGTTACCGTAATTGTGGTATTACTACTTCCTCCGGCAGCACCGTTAATCGGTATGCTAATGCTTGGCAACCTGTTTAAGGAATCCGGAAGAACACTTAGATTATCCGATACAGCAGCCAACGCGTTAATCAATATCGTAACCATTATGCTTGGACTTGCTGTAGGCGCTTCTGCACAGGGGCCGACCTTCTTGGTACTAGATACCATCAAGATCGTAATCCTAGGTGTACTTGCCTTTGCTGTAGGTACTGCAGGTGGTGTATTTATTGCAAAACTAATGAATGTGCTTACCGGTGGTAAGCTTAACCCACTAATCGGATCAGCAGGCGTATCGGCAGTGCCGATGGCTGCGAGAGTATCTCAAAAAGTAGGACAGGCAGAAAACCCTTCCAACTTCTTACTGATGCATGCTATGGGACCAAACGTAGCAGGTGTAATTGGATCTGCAGTAGCAGCCGGAGTAATGCTTTCTATGTTTAGCGGATATTGATAAGTTGAATTGAAGAAAACCTTGCTGACAGATAACGTTTTGTTATCTGTCAGTTTTTGTATCAAGAATTTGATTTTGCTTGATCGGTTTACAAATTGTATTGAGGATGATACAATCCCAAAGTAAAAGAAATAAAGATAGG
>JAVWKI010000254.1:0-1764 GCA_036638575.1 Anaerovoracaceae bacterium
TGCCTTTACTAAGTTTAAGGACTTTGGTAAACAGCAAGGCGAAGATCCTTTGGGGAATTTGATTTCCGATGCTTATCGCTATGGTGTGCAGCAAGCAGAAGGGGATCAATATCAGCCGGTGGATGTAGCGGTAGTGCCGGCAGGTACGGTACGTGGAAGCTTTGGTGAAGGGGATATTACCGTTGCCGATGCATTTAATGTAGGGGCAATCGGAAGCGGGCCTGATGGACTTTCCGGATATCCTTTGGTCAGCGTATATTTAACCGGGAAGGAGCTAAAGGCCATGGCAGAGATGGACATTTCTGTTTCTCCTAAAATGCCGGTGGCAAGACTTTATACCAGTGGATTAAATTATGCTTACAATACGCATCGATTGTATTTAAACCGGGCCATTGATATTCGTCAGGATTTAGGAAACGGAGAAACGGCAAAGTTAGAAAACAAGAAGCTTTACCGTGTCGTGGGAGATATTTATACTTGTCATCAACTAGAGGCAGTGCGAGAGAAATCAAAAGGTTTACTTTCCATTGAACCGAAGGACAAGGATGGAAATTTAATTACGAATTTTGAGGAACAAATCATTTATGCAAATGGGCAAGAAGTGAAAACTTGGTCTTCGGTGGCAGCCTATATTGATTCCTTCCCTGAAGATCAGGTGCCAAGCAACTATAGTGGCGCTGAAGGTAGAAAAATCGATAAAACAGGATTTAACCCGGTGAACCTACTGAAACAACCAAACAATTTTGCACTGATTGTCACGGCAATCGCCCTGATTCCTATTGTGATTATTGTGGGAATTATCATTGGGTTGAAGCATAGAAAATATAAGAGACGAGGATACCAGCGAAGCATGTTCGGTGGCAAAAATGTACGGAAAAGTGGAAAGCCTCAATTCAAACAGAGAAAGATCCGAATGAAGAGAGGCCGTAGAAGGTTCTAGTATTCATCGATTATTGGTCTAACCGTCAATTCGATTGAGCTTGTCTCCGCGAAGGAAGCTGCTTAAATTTGCTGCACAGGTGCTGCAAACCACTTCTCTGGTTTCAATTGGAGACCAAGCATTGTGCGGGGTGATCACACAATTTGAAAGGGAAACCAACGGATGATCTTTTTCCGGTGGTTCTGAAGAAAGCACGTCGGTACCATACGCCTTAATCTTTCCGGAGATTAGGGCGTTTTTTAGATCTGCCTCGTGAATTAAAGCACCTCTAGCGGTGTTAATTAAGAATGCTCCGTCCTTCATCTTCGCGATGGTTTTTTTATTAATAAAGCCTTCGGTTTCCGCTGTTGCCGGAATATGTAAGCTGACCACATCACAGGCTAGTGCACCATCAGGATCTTCGCGATAAAGCTTTATATTCATGCCCAAGGCTTCTGCAATTGCAGCGACCCTGCGGCCAATGTTTCCATAGCCGATGATGCCCATGGTCTTACCAGCCAGTAGGGTCAAGGGTGCCTTCCAATAACAAAAGCCGTTTTCTTCATTCCATTCTCCCTCTTGTACGCTGTCATCATGTAGACCAACATGATTGGTTAGCTCAAGCAAAAGGGCGATGGTATGTTGGGCTACTGCTGTTGTGGAATAGGCAGGGATATTGCAGCAGGCAATTCCTCGCTCCTTGGCTGCGGCCACATCAAAGTTATCAAAACCGGTGGCGGTGATTCCCAAAAACTTCAGGTTAGGATTGGTGTCCATCAACTCTTTGGTCATATTGACCTTGCTAAAAAAAACAACCTCAGCGTTGTCCATTCGTTCTACCACCT
>JAVWKI010000255.1:0-1757 GCA_036638575.1 Anaerovoracaceae bacterium
TACAAACTCCCCTTTGTTTATCTTTATACTCACATCATCAAGGCCAACGTTTGTTCTATAGTTTTTTGTCACATGATCAAATATAATCATTTTTTCACCTATTCTATCGCCTTTCTTTTGTGTTAAGTTTATTCTACTATAACAAGATTAATATATCAACCCAAAGTGATGAGTATGTGACTATCTACAACTTCCTTCAAAATGGGTGCTAAGATTTGTTTCACCTCCCGTTCCTCATAGGGCAGTCTACAGTTATATTCTGCTTGATAAAGGTACTCCGGCTTGATCAACGGGATCTTCGCGGCCTCTTTAACCTTAATGTATTCTGCAAAAAACTTTCGATTTACGCCCGGGTTATCTTTGTTGATCAGCCAAATAATTGGCCGGTTGTCCTGCAGTAGTTTTTGGTAAATTCCCCGGTAGCCGATGAGCTTAGAGGGAAGTGGATCAAGAATGCCAATAATCAGATCCATCTCTGCCAGGCGGGTAGGGTTATACTCGTGTCCCAGATCGCAAATGAGAATGTCCCCGGATAAATTGTTGATCAATCGACTTTCTTGAAGGTCGGACAAGGCAAGCTTGCGCAGATTCTCTTCAGGGGTCATCAGTGCCCAGTTGATGTTGCTGTCTAAGTTTTTGATTCCGCGGATATACCGATCGTTTTCCACTTCTCCGTAAATGGGACGATAACGATTCATGCCAAAGCGGCGTTCAATATCCAAAATATGATAGACCAAGGAATTTCCCTCTCGTCCCTTGGTTAGTTCCAAAAAAGAAACACTATGCTCTCCTTGGGATAATTCCTCAGCAAGTGCCAAGGCGACAAACGTTCCCCCTGCACCACTTCCTAGGGCAAGAACCCCAATTTTCATTTTTTCTGTAACCTGAGCTTGTGTTGTATGGACAAATCCTCTGGAAAAACTTCTGTTCAACCTAAATCCCCTCCTTTTTATTATTTACATATTTTACCATTCAAGGCATAAAATGTCAACAAAAGGTCCGAAGGGTTAATTTTTATCCTTTGCAAAAACAAAAAAGGAAGAGACAATAAATTCATTGATCTCTTCCTCACAACTAGTCTACACTAATTCTTTTGCTTTTTCAACAATATCTTTGGCAGTCATTTTGTATTTTTCTTTTAATTCTTCTGGTTTTCCTGATTCTCCAAAGGTGTCTTGCTGACCAACCATGGCCATTTTTACCGGAGCGTGCTGGCAAACTACATCTGCAACGGCACTGCCTAAGCCACCAATTACGGAATGCTCTTCCGCAGTGATGATTTTTCCTGTTTCCTTAGCGGCTTTGATGATTATTTCTTCATCAATTGGTTTTAAGGTATGCATGTCAATTACACGAGCATGGATGCCTTCTTCTTTTAATGCTTCTGCTGCAATCATTGCTTCATTGACCATAATGCCTGTTGCAATAATGGTTAAGTCCGTTCCCTCTCTCAGCAAGGTTCCCTTACCAAGGACAAGCTCTGCATCCTCTGGATAGAACATGGGAACGGCAGCTCTGCCGAGACGGAAATATGCAGGGCCTTCAAGCGCTACTAGCTGTGCTAATAGCTTTGCGGTAGAGACTCCGTCACATGGATTGACTACCGTCATTCCCGGAATGGTTCTCATCAAAGCAAGGTCTTCAAAGGTCTGATGGCTCCCTCCGTCTTCTCCGGTGGTGATTCCTGCATGGGAAGCACAGATTTTTACATTTGCCTTGGTGTAGCCGATGGAGTTTCTGATGATTTCAAAGGCTCT
>JAVWKI010000256.1:0-1736 GCA_036638575.1 Anaerovoracaceae bacterium
CGTCAATTTTTGCAGTCCTTGTATTCTCATTTTCTTTACCTCGATTTCTTGATTTTTGAAATATCTATGGAAAATAAATACCTTAGCAAGTATACCACATTTTCCTTTTCTCAGGGTACACAATATGGTACAATATGAACAGCAAAAAACATTTCAAAAATAGGGAGGGCAATTTCTTGAGCGAAAGAAAAATTATTCAAGTAGAAGACAAAGTACCTTTTCGTCTTTTGGTACCACTTAGCATCCAGCACATGTTCGCCATGTTCGGCGCATCCGTTTTAGTTCCATTTATCTTTGGCATTAATCCCGCCATTGTTTTATTGACCAATGGAATCGGAACATTGTTATTTATTCTAATTACAAAGGGTAAGGCTCCGGCTTATTTGGGTTCCAGCTTCGCATTCCTCGCACCTGCAGGCATCGTCATTGCGAAATGGGGCTATTCTTATGCCCTTGGCGGTTTTGTGGCCGTGGGATTCTGTGGTTGTATCTTAGCCCTCATCATCTACAAATTTGGCACCCAGTGGATTGACGTTGTCCTTCCCCCTGCTGCCATGGGACCGGTAGTTGCACTGATTGGTCTAGAGCTGGCCGGAACTGCTGCAAGCAACGCAGGCATTCTAAAAACTACGCAGTACACTCTGGACAAAGCAAGCGGTCTCTTCCAACAAGTGATTACTCCGGTGAATAAAAATTGTCTCATTGTATTTTTAATTACCCTTGGCGTGGCCGTATTTGGAAATGTATTATTTAAAAAATTCTTAGCTGTGATTCCAATTTTAGTAGCCATTATCGCCGGATATATTTCCGCAGTCCTCTTTCACGTAGTGGATATGCAAACCATTCAAGATGCCCTTTCCACCCCGCTTTTCACTATTCCCGCATTTCAATGGCCCCATTTCAAAGTGGAAGCCATCTTGATTTTGCTTCCTGTCATTTTAGTGATTGCATCTGAACACATTGGTCATCAAGTGGTCACCAGCAAAATTGTAGGACGAGACTTACTGAAAGATCCGGGGCTTCACCGCTCCTTATTCGCAGATAACTTTTCCACCATGTTATCCGGCTTGGTAGGCTCCGTTCCCACCACTACCTATGGGGAAAATATCGGTGTTATGGCGATGACCAAAGTTTACTCGGTAAGAGTCATTGGTGGTGCTGCCATTTTATCCATCCTCTGCTCCTTCATCGGACCTATGTCAGCGCTGATCAACACCATTCCCGGACCGGTCATTGGAGGCATTTCCTTCTTACTTTACGGAATGATCGGAACCTCCGGCATCCGCATTATGGTCGATGCTGCCGTAGATTATGGCAAAAGTCGTAATCTTACATTGACCTCCATTGTATTCGTCACTGGGCTGTCAGGTGCCGCTGTCAATTTGGGCAACGTAGAATTAAAAGGGATGGTACTTGCCTGCATCGTAGGCATGATTTTATCTTTACTCTTTTACATCTTTGACCGGTTAAAATTAACCAATGATCGAGATGACTAATCCTGTAAAACCATCGACTGTATTGAAAAGGAGGTTCATCTATGTTGATGAGCCTCCTTTTCAATTCCATTCTCTTACTCCTTAGTGAAATCAATGAAAGGAACATGGTATGCATTAAATGGTGAAGCAACCGTTATTGCGGAAATAATCGGTCGCAAATATCCAAGTAAAAGAGCCGGTGCATTTTGCTCTAACAACCTATTCTTATTAGAAATAGCCTTTTCATCCCACCTAAATTTT
>JAVWKI010000257.1:0-1733 GCA_036638575.1 Anaerovoracaceae bacterium
ATCCCATTGGTCACAATGGTATTTTCTTCTGAGGCGGCCATGATAATTTCTCCGCCCGGGCACATGCAGAAGGTGTATACTCCCCGGCCATCCTTGCAGTGATGGGAAAGCTTGTAATCTGCAGGTCCTAGGATTTTGGCCAACTCGGCCTTTCCGTATTGGGCCTTGTTGATGGCTTCTTGTGCGTGCTGGATTCTTACGCCCATGGAAAATGGCTTTTGTTCTATGGTTACGCCTTTTTCGTTGAGCATGGCAACTGTATCTCTTGCACTGTGTCCGATGGCAAGAATCACCTGATCCGTTTCAATGATTTCTCCGTCTGCTAACTTAACTCCCGTGATTTTTTGGTTTTCGGTAAGAATCTCTGAAACCTTGCTTTCAAATCGAACCGAACCGCCGTTGTTTATAATTTCTTTTCGTATATTGGAAACAACCACCTTAAGTACGTCTGTACCGATATGGGGTTTTTGTTTCGTCAAAATTTCCTCGCCTCCTCCGGAATGTGCTAGGACCTCTAAGACCTTTCGCATTCTAGGGTCTTTGATTCCGGTGGTAAGCTTCCCGTCAGAAAAGGTTCCGGCTCCGCCCTCTCCAAACTGCACATTGGATTCTGGATTGAGGATACCTTTTTCCCAGTAGGTTTCCACATCCTTTGAACGTTCCTCTACCGATTTGCCTCGTTCAAGGACAATGGGTGCAAAGCCTGCCTGAGAGAGGATTAGTGCGGCGAAAATGCCACAAGGGCCAAAGCCGATAATTACCGGTGATTGCTTTGGTTTATGCTTTGGGATAATTGGTTGATAGCGCATATCCGGTGCCGGATCGCAGTTGACGCTCATATTCGAGGCAAAATCTACGGTAAATACCTTTTTTATGTCTCCCTTATCTCTAGCATCTAGGGATTCTTTGACAATTTTCCATTGGGTAATTTCCATATCCGGCTTGCCGGTTACTTTTTTTATTCGCTGAGGAATCACAGATAGATCCTCGTTTATTCCTAATTTAATTTGATGTATTCTATACATTTGCTAATGCCCTTCCTGCTGTAATTGCTGTTTCCCACGCATTCTGCAAATTATATCCTCCGCATGGTCCATCGTAATCGATGACTTCTCCTGTAAAATATAGTCCTTTGACTAGTTTTGATTCCATTGTATCCTGATGGATTTCCGTTAGTGCTATGCCACCTGCCGTACACTGGGCCTTTTTCCACCCATAAGCGCCGGACAAGGTTACCTGAAAGTCCTTGAGCACGTTGGCAAGCTCCTCAGGTGTAGTTCCTCTGGTTTCCAGTTCCTTGCAGAGTTTTCGGTGAACAAAGGAATGGAGTAAATCCAGATGATTGGTTTTTCTTGCGTTTAATATTTCGATAAGCTGCTCAAGCGGGTAGGTCGGTGCGAAATCTATGGATAGGCAATAATCCGAAAACCCAACGCCCTTTGCGAGCTTTACAAAACGGCTAAGGTTAAAGATGCATATTCCCGAAAGTCCGTCTTCGGTAAACTGAATCTCCCCTGCCTGAGTACAAAGCTTCTTCCCCTTCAAGTAAAGGGTAACGACGCCTTTTGCACGAACACCCTTTAACTGATGAATTTCCGGAGAAGTAAGTCCGGTCAAAATCGGTAAGGTCTTGGTCGGCGTATGCCCAAAGGATTTTGCAAATTGATAACCATCTCCACTGCAACCAAACTCCGGTGCTGCCTTCCCACCGGTAGAAATCACCAAATATTTTC
>JAVWKI010000258.1:0-1716 GCA_036638575.1 Anaerovoracaceae bacterium
GTCAATCGTGCGCTATCTGGGCCCATCAACATTAACTGTGATCACTCCGATGCAATGGGCGCTAGAGATTCTGGCTGGAATCAGATCATTGCAGAAAATAATCAGGAGGACAATTATAATTTTGTTCAAGCCTACCGTATTGCAGAGCATCCGGAGGTCCGTCTCCCTATCATGATTTGCCAGGATGGCTTTATTACAAGTCACGCCGTTGAAAACATTGAGTTACTTGATGATGCAGTTGTTAAGGATTTTGTCAGAGAGTATACCCCAGAGCAATACCTGCTAAAGGCAGGAGCACCTTTGGCTGTTGGGCCTTATGCTGTAAGCGCCTATTATATGGAAGCTAAACGTGCCCAGTTGGAAGCACTTAAAAATGCCCAAAAGGTTTTACTCTCAGTGGCAGATGATTTTGAGCGTGTTTCCGGTAGGGAATATGGACTCTTTGAAGAATATAGATTGGAAGATGCGGACTATGTCATGATCCTTATGGGATCAGCTGCCGGTACAGCCAAGGACAGTGTTGATATATTACGAAAGGCCGGTATTAGAGCCGGAATGTTAAAAATCAGACTGTTCAGACCCTTTCCATCCGAAGAAGTTGCAAAAGCAGTCAAGCATGCAAAGGTCATTGCCTGCATGGATCGTACAGAAAGCTACAATGGTTATGCCGGTCCCATTGCAGAAGATGTAAAAAATGCATTATATAATATAAATATAAATATTCCCATGGTCAACTATGTATACGGATTGGGTGGTAGAGATGTAACAATCGAAAGTCTAATCTCAGTGTTCAAGGATATGGAAGTAATTAGTGAGACGGGTATACTAGGTGAAAGCTATCGTTATTTATCGGTAAGAGAATAGGAGAATGAAAAATGGCATATAACTTTAAAGAAACTATGAACAAGGAAGAGCGTCTATCACCTGGTCATAGAATGTGTGCAGGATGTGGTGGAACCATTGCTGTTAGAAATGTTTTAAGAGGGCTACATGAGGAAGATGAAGCAGTAATTACCTGTGCGACAAGTTGTCTTGAGGTATCTTCCTTCATGTATCCATTTACAGCCTGGAAAGATTCCTTTATCCACAATGCCTTTGAAAATGCAGCAGCGACTTGCAGTGGCGTCGAATCGGCTTATCGGGCACTTCATAAAAAAGGAAAAGTAGAAGAAAACTATAAATTCATCACCTTTGGCGGTGATGGGGGTACCTACGATATCGGTTTTCAGTCCTTATCCGGAGCAATGGAGCGCAACCATGACATGGTCTATGTTTGCTACGATAATGAAGCCTATATGAACACCGGTATTCAGCGTTCATCCGCAACACCTATGTACGCTGATACAACAACAAGCCCTTTGGGAAAGGATTCAGAGGGAAAAGAGCAAAATCGCAAGGACTTAACCGCAGTAATTGCCGCTCACGATATTCCATACGTTGCCCAGACAACTTTTATCAAAAACTTTAAGGACCTTCATACAAAGTCAGAAAAGGCAATCTATACCAAGGGGGCAGCCTTTTTAAATGTACTTGCACCCTGTCCAAGAGGCTGGCGATATAACACACCGGACATTATGGAAATATGTAGACTAGCTGTAGAAACCTGCTACTGGCCCCTTTACGAAGTGATTGAGGGCAAATGGATTCTCAACTACGAGCCAAAGAAGAAGCTGCCCATTGAAAACTTCTTAAAAGTCCAGGGTCGCTTCAAGCATT
>JAVWKI010000259.1:0-1713 GCA_036638575.1 Anaerovoracaceae bacterium
AGAACTGGTAAGCCATCAAACGGTTTGCACCTTCGATGTCTTTTGCCGTAATTACCTTTACTACGCCCGGCATTTTTTCTGCTTCGCTATAGTCGATGTTAATAATCTTTCCGTGATTTGTAATTCTTGGCATAACCAAAGCAACCTTTAAGGTTTCTTCCGGCATTTTTAACTCGATATCATCACCATAGTCACAAACACCGCAAGCCTTTGCCATAGCATTAGGACGAACTAATGGTTTCCCATAAAATCCTTCTTTTACATCTTCTGACCAGTTGTAAGTAATATCTTCTAATGTTTTTTCGCCACGCATAATTGCTGCTGCTTCCATAACCGCATCAACAATCTGCTTGTAGCCGGTACAACGACAAACGTTTCTATGCTTCTGGAACCAATCTCTCACTTCTTCTCTGCTCGGATTGATGTTCTCCTGTAGCAGCTGGTATGCGGATACAATGAATCCCGGTACACAGAACCCACACTGTACCGCACCTAAGTTTACCCATGCATACTGAAGCGGGTGAGGGTTAAATACAGTACCGATTCCTTCAATCGTAATCACTGAGCTGTATTCTTTGATGTTCTTAATTTTTCTTGCACATGATCGAACTACCTTTCCATCAAGTATCACAGAACATGCTCCGCACACCCCTGTGCCGCAGCCAACCTTCGTTCCGGTCAGGCCCAAACGACGAATCACTGTCGCCAAGGTGTCCTTCTCCGGATCACAAATAAACATACGATCTGCACCGTTAATGTTCAATGTCATTTTCTTCAAATTCATTTGATTCTCCTCCATCCATATCTTTAATAAAACAAAAACGCAGATAGAAAGCGAAAAAATAAGCCCTTTTTGCACACGCAAAAAAGGCTTTGATACACTTAAAGTCTTCTATGTATATTTTCCTTTCCAAACGCGGGAGGCCTATGCGTTTCCACACAAACCCATGGTTCTCATTTCCATAGCAAATTTACCACAGGAAATGAGACTCGGAATATAAAATTGTGACTACATCTTACCAAATACACTTACCCTTTGTCAACAACGGTTCTTCTTATTTTTCTGATTAACTTGCCTGATTCCTTTCATCTATTTGCTATGTTTTTAGCAAATTTTCTTGCACGATTTCTTTTTTCTTCATCCATAAATTCCACTTGATAACCTAAATGTCGCTCTGCTAGCATCCCCAAATATTCAAGCTGTGAGTGTCGACAATATCGCTTCATTCCCTCTTCCCAAAGGTCCGCTCCGGTCTCTACCGGATAGCCGCAGGTTGTGATTATTCCAAGCTTTTTACCCGCCCACAGGGCCGGTCCTCTTTGTGCTCCAAAGTATTTATTCATGGCGTAAACCAGACGGTCCAAGGCCGCCTTCATGGGCGGAGTACAGTACCAAGAATAGATGGGAGAAGCAAGAATAATCACCTCAGAAGTCATAATTTCATCAAAAATTTCTTCCATGTCATCCTCTTGTACGCAAGCAAAATCCGACCAATTTTCTTGGCAAGATCGACAAGAAATGCAAGGCTTGATCACCATATTTTCTAGGTATATTCGTTCACATACGCAACCTAATTCTTCTAATTGGTCAACAAAGGGGGCAACCACTGCCGCGGTATTTCCCTCTCTATTTGGACTACCCATCAAAATACAAACCTTCATTTTTTCCTCCTTATCTACTTCTATAATTTATTCCTTTTCCATTAAATTCAA
>JAVWKI010000260.1:0-1696 GCA_036638575.1 Anaerovoracaceae bacterium
CTGTTTTGCCTTCTTGTGATCCTGCCCATCGGCGATGACCCCTATGGTCATTCCTTCCTCACTAATGATTCCCGGAAAGTAAAAATCACATTTTTCCTTTTCACTTGCCACATTGACCGGAATGGAGCTTGTCTTGCAAAGACGGTAAATTTCTTCATTTACTGCCGAATCATCGGTAGCTGCAATCACTAGGTCCATCCCTTCTAGGTCTTCCTCTGCAAAGGCCTTGCAGGTCACTTGCACTTCCCTTCGGGTTTCTGTCCAAGAACAGTCCTTGGTGACAACCTGAATTTCTCCTGCAAACTTGGCTAGACTGTCTACCCGCCGCTTGGCGATTTTGCCTCCACCAACAACCAAAATCTTCTTTCCCTCCATATCCACAAACAGCGGGAACCAACGTTTTTTCTCCTGCCATTGAAGACCACAAAGGGCATAGGCCTCTTTCATGGAAATACTTTCTTCTGCCTTTGGCCTACGAATTACAATCACCCTTGCTCCAACCTGTTGTGCCGCTGCGCATTTTTCCAAAAATCCACCTCGATCTCCGGATTCCTTTGTTACCAAAAATTTCCCCTTAATCTGCCTCAGCATCCCAATATTTGTTTCTAAAGAAAAAGGCCCTTGCATGCAAATTAAATTGCTCTGCCGGTAGCCCATGGATAATACCGCAAGAATCATCTCCGGCGCAGGCAGCATTCTTGGAAAAAGTCGTTCCGCAAAACCCGCTATTCCTGTAAACCCACCAAGCTCCTTGCTTCCCGTGGTCAACAATACATTTCCTTCTACAGAATCTAAATACTCCGCTGCTTCCCTTACATCCTGAACGCAGATACAGTCCTTGGGTAAGGGGGTTTCTTTTCTAGAAAGCCGATATCGCTTCACACCTATCCTTGCACAGGCACCTTCAATATTCTTTGAAACCTCTGTGGCATAAGGATGGGTTGCATCAATCACCAGATGAATCCTTTCTTTTTGAAGGAAGGCAGCCATCTCTCCTTCTCCTTGCCTGCCGCACAATATTTTCATTGATGCACCGGCGGAATCAAGAAGGTCCTTGCCATATTCTGTTGCAACAGAAATAAAATATCGGTGTTCTCCGCTGTCCACCTTTGCAATGGCTTCTGCCAATAATCGCCCTTCCGTTGTGCCCGCAAACAGTAAAATATTAGCCATTTTCTTTTCCTTCCATGAAATATCCTCGCGGAGTTACCATTTTTCCAGAAATATTCTTTGTTAAAGAATTCCCTACAAAAACTGTGGTAAACATATCCACCTGGGTAGTTCTCAATTCTCTTAGGGTAAGGATTCTTCCACGCTCCCCTTCTCTTCCAATATTCATGGCAATACCGCAAATCGTATCTTCGTCCTTGTATTGCAATAAAATATCGCAAGCTTTTTGAAGGTAATCATGACGTTTTTTGCTGGACGGGTTATATAGACAGACCGCAAAATCCGCCTCTGCTACACAGGCTAGCCGCTTTTCTATTTTTTCCCAAGGGGTAAGTAGGTCGCTTAGGCTAATCACCGCAAAGTCATGGGTTAGGGGCGCACCTAAAATTGCCGCACCGCTACATGCTGCGGTAATTCCCGGAACAACTTCAATTTCGATGGGATCGTAATCTGCCGCCACTTGATAAACTAGGCCGGCCATTCCGTAAACTCCCGCATCTCCGCTACAGACCATGGAGACGATCTG
>JAVWKI010000261.1:0-1681 GCA_036638575.1 Anaerovoracaceae bacterium
AAAAAGTATGCTTAAATACAACAGTTCATTTGCGGAAGGATTAAAAGCAAAACAGTAACTTCCAATTTCATGCACTTCATTTATAGAAACCTTGCCAAACAACCCGATAAAACATTAAAAATCAAGAGTTTTAGGAACGCACTCCTAAAACTCTTGATTTTTTGAGAATTTAGGGAATACTAACGATATCATCGAAGATTTCTGATACAATGACCTCTGCCAGTAGGAAAATTGATGTCTGATTTGCAATTTACGCCATACCCCAATATTAGGGCGGACGAACCGCTAGATTATTCAAGTAGTCTATGGTACGATTTCAGCTATAGACAATAAACTAAAAAAAGAGTTATCCAATTTTACCCAAAGGAGGATGAAGATGTTTGATTTTTTGGAGGATGTAATAGAGTTTGAGATTTTAGGCGGCTTTGAAGAGGAGAAGGAGCAGCCAAGGGAAGAGGCTGCCGGGCAGATGGAGGAAGAGCAGGAGCTGAATTATGAGGATTATGAGACCTGGGAAGAATTAGAAAAGGCCATTTTGGAAAGAAAATAGAGGCAAGGAAACCGGCTTCCTCAGCGGGCTACAGGATTTGGGTATCCTTGTGATACAGGGTTTTGTGGCCAAAATATAGGGCGCCGAAGCAGGAACAGGTGACGACGGTGCAAATGGCAATCATAATGGCAATTTGATAGAGAATTGCCGTTGTAGGGAGGGTTCCTGCCAAAATTTGTCCGGTCATCATGCCCGGTAGGGAGACAATGCCCATGCCAAGCATGGAGTTGAGTGTCGGGAGCATGGCGGTTTCTAGGGCCTGTTTAACAAAGGGTAGCAGGATTTTGGAAGGGGAGGCGCCGATGCACAGCAGTGCTTGAATTTTTGGCCGTTGGCCGTCTAAGGCTTCGCAAAAAGTTTTTACCCCAAGAGAAACACCGGTCATGGTATTGCCCATAATCATTCCGGAAATAGGAATGACATATTGGGGGTTGAAGGCACTTTCACCTACCACGAGACAGACGAAATAGACAATAATGAAGATCCCCGAAAGGGACATTGAGGCAGCAATTACGCCCTTGAACCTTGGATTTAGGCCTTTGTTTTTGGATAGCACCCGATGAATGGAAAAAGAAATCATCACAAGCAAGTAGGCCGTTGAAAATGCAGGATGGGGATGCTGAAAAATATAGGTAAGAATAAACCCTGCAAGCATAAGCTGGATGGTCATTTTTACACTGGCAAGCAGCAAGAGTTTTGTTTGGTCTATTTTGCATTTTTTCAAGATGATGAGGACAATAATCAGCAAAAGATAGATCAACAAAAATTGTCCAATTTGAAACTGTATAACACCATTCATTTTTTATTCCCCCAATCGAATAGTAAAGTCGGAAAATCTTTCAATCAGCTCTTCGCTCGTCTAGGGCAGCGGTGGGCTCGTCTAGCAAGAGTATCTGCGGCGTGCAGGAAAGAAAAATAGACAAAAATACACGTTGCCTTTCTCCGCCGGAGAGGGTTTTGCAATCGGTATCTAAGTCAAAATTCATACAACAAATTCGCAAAAATCGAAGCATTTCTTCATCCGATAAGGGCATTTTTTCTCTGAAATTGTAGTAAATATTGAAATTTTCTCTGATATTTCCTTCAAAAAGAAAGACTTCTTGGGGAACAAGTAGAACGTTTTGCCGGTAA
>JAVWKI010000262.1:0-1640 GCA_036638575.1 Anaerovoracaceae bacterium
ATTAATGGCTTCATCCACCGGGGTATGGGGGAAAAATTTTTCCATGGTTACTGCCAAGGGTTCACCGAAAGTTTTTACAATTTCACTGACCGGTCGCTCTCTTCCCTCTATGGTTCTAAAGGTGTGTTGCCAGGAGTTAATAATTACCTCGTTGGTATTCATTACTGTTCCGTCAAAATCAAAGAGAACCGTATCGATTTTTTTATTCCTCATCTTTTCCCTTTCTCAATTCTACCCTTCGGACCTTGCCGCTAATGGTCTTTGGCAGGTCTTTTACAAATTCAATTCTTCTTGGGCATTTAAAATGTGCCATGTGCTCCTTGGCATAGGCCATAATTTCCTTGGCCAAATCATTGGTTCCCTCTGTACCTTCTACCAGCACAATGGTTGCTTTGACAATTTGTCCACGATTCTTGTCCGGAACACCAGTTACCGCACACTCCAAGATATAAGGTAGTTCCATGAGTACAGACTCAACCTCAAATGGACCTACACGATATCCGCAAGACTTAATTAAGTCATCTGTTCTGCCTACATACCAGAAATATCCATCTTCATCTCGATAAGCCGTATCTCCAGTGTGATACATTTGGTCGTACCAGCAGTCCTCGGTTTTGTCCTCATTGCCATAGTAGCCCACAAACAAGCCACAAGGAACTTCCTTGTCGGTTCGAATGACTACTTCGCCCACCTCTCCGGTATTTACGCTATTCCCTTGGGGATCTACAATGTCTACATCATACAGCGGACTAGGCTTACCCATGGAGCCCGGCTTTGGCGTAGTGCCCACCAGATTACAAAGAGAAAGTGTCGTTTCTGTCTGTCCGAAGCCTTCCATTAACTTCAGCCCGGTTTTGTCATAAAATTGCTGCCAAACCTCAGGATTCAATGCTTCTCCTGCAGTAGTGGCATATTCTAAATTGGATAGCTTATACTTTTCTAGATCTCGTTTTACAAATACCCTATAGGCGGTAGGTGGTGCACAGAACGTGGTAATCCCATAGGTTGCAAACAGGGAAAGAAAATCGTGAGGGACAAAGGTTTCCATATCATAAACAAAAACTGCTGCCTCACACAACCACTGACCGTAAAGCTTTCCCCAAAGGGCCTTGCCCCAGCCGGTATCCGATAAGGTAAAATGCAAGCCTTCCGGATTAACATTTTGCCAGTATTTCGCTGTAATATAATGGCCCAAAGGATACTTGAAATTGTGGGTTACAATTTTAGGATATCCGGTAGTTCCTGAAGTGAAGAACATCAGCATTGGGTCTTCTCCCTCGGTCTCAATCCGAGGAAAGCTAGCACTAAAGGCTTCCATTTCAGCATCAAAGCCATGCCAGCCGGAAACCGGCTCACCGGTCATCAGCTTAATCATGCCATAGTCCTTCTTGGCCAAGGCCTTATCTGCCTCTATAACCACATCATCCTCGTGGGTACAAAAAACCGCAGTAATATTTCCCGCTTCAAAACGGAACTCAAAATCCTCTTCCTTTAACTGGTGCGTCGCCGGAATGACCACAGCACCAAGCTTATGAAGTGCCAAGATAGCAAACCAAAACTGGTAATGCCTTTTCAGCACTAGCATAACCCGATCTCCTTTTTTGATTCCCAGAGACTGAAAATAATTTGCCGTCTTGGAT
>JAVWKI010000263.1:0-1629 GCA_036638575.1 Anaerovoracaceae bacterium
ATTGTTATGCCGGTTATGGATGGGTTTGAGTTTTTGGAAATCAAAAAAAACGATGAGCAGCTAGCGGATCTGCCGGTGATTGCCATTACAGGTGCAATTTCCGGTGCAGGAGAAGAGGCTGTCCTTGAAGCGGGAGCAAATGATTATTTGCAAAAACCCTTTAAGCCGACAATTATTAAAAAGCGCTTGAGCAAAGAAATTAAGCTACAAAAGGCCATTCGCAAAGCGGAAATTGATCCATTAACCAAGCTACTGAACCGAACTGCATTTCAAGGCAAGGCGGATGCTTATTTCCACCAACAAGAAGGCCAAGAAAACTTGTCTTCGATTTTTATTATTGATATAGATAATTTTAAACAAGTAAACGATAAATACGGGCATGTCCATGGGGACAATGTCTTAGTTGGCTTTGCCAATATACTCAGATCTGTTTGCCGAAAGGGAGATCTCATCGGAAGACTTGGTGGAGATGAATTTGTGATTCTCCTCAAGAATGTTTCCGGAGAAGAAGCGGTTCGGCGAATCGGTGGAGAAATTGTTGAGCAGTTAAACAGCATGAAGACAAAGCACAACGCACAGCCGGTGAGCTGTACCATAGGAATTTCCATGTTTCCAAAGAATGGAACGGATCGAAGCACACTATATTTTTGTGCGGATGAGGCGATGTATTATGCAAAGAATATGGGGAAAAATCAATATGCCTTCTTTGATGAAGAAAAAAATATCCCTGAACGCTGCTCGTGGATGAACAAGGAATGGATTTTAGATGAGCAAGAAAGCTATATTCACATTTGCGATGTAACTACGCATCAGGTATACTATACCAACCAAAAAAGCTCAGTGCTGTTAAACCGTATTGAGAAGGAAGAGCCCAAGTGTTTTTGCTATCAACTGGGTTTTCATGAAGAGGCCTTTGATCTTTGCTCTGTCTGTGATTTTTCAATAGACAACCCATTGCAAAAGGTGTTCTATAGTGAGCGACTAGGACAAAAAGCGGTGCTTTCGGGCAAAATCGTTTCTTGGGAAGGAAAACTATCCCGAATGGTCACCATTACACCAATACCAGAGCAGTTGCAGTAGCACAATGAGAAGAATAAATAAAACAAAGGATTAGAGAAATAGGGGGAGAAACAAATGGAACTAAAAGCAGACAAAGTAATTTTTGGATTTTCAAAAGAAAATGAACCGGCACTAAGAATTTCTGCAGGAGAAACCGTAGAAATTGAGACAAAGGATTGTTTTTCAAATCAGTTGAGACTACCGGAAGATAAGATGGAGTGTCTAGATTGGACGCAAACCAACCCCGCAACCGGTCCAATTTATGTGGAAGGGGCAAAGCCGGGGGATGTGCTGAAAGTAAAAATTGAGCAGATTACCTTAGATGAAAAAGGCGTCATTGTCACCATGGAAAATGAGGGTACCCTAGGTCATTTGCTAAAGGGTACGCATACACAGATTATTCCGGTCAAAGATGGAATGGCTAGATTCATGGATCAAATTGAGATTCCCATTAAACCGATGATTGGCGTTATCGGCGTTGCACCAGGGGAGGGAACCATTAATACCGGAACTCCGGGAGCTCACGGCGGAAACATGGACAATACCATGATGGGAGAAGGGGCTACCGCT
>JAVWKI010000264.1:0-1572 GCA_036638575.1 Anaerovoracaceae bacterium
CCGCCCCTCCTTGGATTAGGCTTTCCGGTACATTGTCCAAGTATCCTTGTTCCCTACCGGTTTCGATTTTGGAACTCCCCAGGTTATACTCAATGGTTTTGCTTTCAATATTCAGTGTCCACACACTAAGCTCTGCTTGCTCTATGGCAATTCGGATCATTTCATCCTTTAGTCTTGCCTCCCGGCAACATTTTTCTTCTTTTGGAACTTCCTTCATTTTCTCCTTTTCCCTCGGTTACTTTCTTATTTTCCTACGCGGATATAGTGAATTCTAACCTCTCGATTTTCCCATTCTCCCGTTTTGGCCTTAATATGAATAGGGAGTTCTTCTTCTCCAAACAAGGTGTCTTCCTCATAATAATCTTGCCGATGCTGCTCGATGCAGCTACAGCGATCACAAGAAACCTCTCTATCCCAAAATAAATTATGGCATTTTCGACCAAGGCACTGTTCTTTGCTCCTACAGAGAATCTCACTTGCCGGTGCATTGATATAAATAATTTCTCCGGTAAACGCATCACTGACAAATACCGCCTCACTGGCACCATCTAGAAGCTTCGTCTCCTTGGTTTCCACAAGACTTCCCGATGGGAGGTCCATCCCCTCCTTATAGATTTGGTACTGGTTCTTCCCCCTTCTCTTGGAGGTTAATAAGGCGATATCCGCATTGTTGTAAAGGGTTTCATAGCATTGACCGAAATCCGGAGAAAAACAAATTCCCGCAGAATAAGAAATCTGAACGGCGATTTCTTCTAGCTTCATTTCTCGGCATAGCTGCTCCATCTTTCGCGCAATTACCCCTTCTTCTAGGCGGTAGGGAATAAATAGTGCATATTCATCTCCGCCGATTCTGCCAATCATTGTGGTTTCCGGAAACACCGTATTCAATGCTCGTGCAATGGTACGAAGAACCTGATCCCCCAAAAGATGCCCAAAGGTATCATTAATCTGCTTAAAGTTATCAATATCAAAGATAATAAACATCCCTCTCGGATTGGTATTTTGATCAAAGAAGCCTTCAATTCGTTTCTCTAATTCTATGCGATTCAACAGACCGGTAAGTCCATCCTCTTCCGCACGTTTTTTCATGGATTTTACCGCTGCGCTAATTTCCTTTTCTCTTTGAAATTCACTAATCTGTGTCCGGTAAATGACATTTTCAATTCGGTTTTTTAAATTTTTTCCCAAATATGGTCGAAGGACATAATCAAAAACGCCCTGTGCCATCCCTTCTTCTACCCCTTCACCACCTTGGTCATGGATGGTGATCACCGGTAGGCTATGGCCCTTTAACCGTTTTTGTATCTCGGCCAAGTCCTTTGCCGTGCGCTCTTTGAAATACGCTGTAATCAACACGCTTGGTTTGTCCACCTCTTGCAGAATTGTCTCGGCAACCTCTTTTGCAGAGTAAAGGCGGAGAACGTGGTAATCCTCACCAAAGCTATCCTCAAAATCACGACACTCTTGTGTGCTCAACCCCAAAAGCAATAAGGCCTGTTTATTGCTATCTCCAATGTGTCTATTGCTGTCCACATTTAGCTTGGATTCCATAACCTTCAGTGCCTGGATCTT
>JAVWKI010000265.1:0-1566 GCA_036638575.1 Anaerovoracaceae bacterium
TCTCAAGGGCAGATTTCTATTTTATATTTGATGTATGCGGTTGCAGGCATAGTTATGGTACCGGTAATAACAGCGATAATGAACAAAATCGGAAAAAGAGAACTGTTCATTATAGTTGCGGCTATTTCAGCCATAGGCGCCCTGATATTTTATATTGTTGGCATTAATTCGCAAATCATGGCAATTCTTTATATTGTGCTGATTTTCTCATTATTTGCGGGAGTGTTCTGGACAGTATATGTAACATTTGCATATGATATTGCAGAAATTTACGAGTATAAATATGGGCAGAGATGTGATGGGTCTATAGTGGCAATCGTAGATTTATCCTACAAACTGGGGGCTGCAATTGCTTCATTCTTATCTGGTGCGCTACTCGCAGCTAGTGGCTATGTAGAAGGCGGAGCAATCCAGACACCGGAAGTTCTAGATGGTATAAATGCAATTTGTACGCTTCCGGCAGTAATTACATTTACACTTGCCGGCATTATTGTATTTATGTACCCGATGACTAAGGAAAAATATAATGCATTGGCCGATGCTATAGCAGCAAGAAAAGAAGGCCGTGAACACGATCCAAGTAAAATAGACTCTTTGTTGAAGTAATTTAAGTGATGAATGAAAATAATAATGGCGGTCAGAAGTAGTCTATCTGATCGTCTTTTTTGGTATATGAAAACCCTCCAATAAGTTTATTTACAATTCATCGGTAATCGTTTGGCTGTCATGCTAAACAATTCTAATTTTCGTAAACATCCTTATTGAAGGAGCACTAAAGGGGGAGCACTTTTTTTGTTTCAGCCGGGGTGAATTTGTGTTAAACTAATAAGAAAGAGAAGGATAAGAAAAGGAGGGAGCATCATGCCCTATTTATTGGTATTGATTATGTTGGTTCTTGTGGGAGGCGGGCTATTTCTTGGAAATTATGCCTATACCAAGGGACTAAGCGTAGAAAGTAAGGGCAACGCCCGGCAGGAGATTTCTACAGAGGAGGGCTATGGAACGGTTTTTCCAAACGAAGAAGTTTACTTGCAGACCTTTGATGACTTGATCTTACATGGTGCCTTGGTAAAGAAGAATCCTGAGGATTGGGTGATTGTTTGCCATGGTTATCGGAAGGACGGAAAATCCATGGGAGAACAGGCGGCGAAGTTTAGTGAAATGGGGTTCAGTGTGCTGCTTCCCGATGCCAGAGGCCACGGAGAAAGTCAAGGCAGCTACGTGGGCATGGGCTGGCATGATCACTGGGACATTGTAGAGTGGATTACCTATCTCAACGAACATTTTTCACCGAGGAGAATCTTGCTCTATGGCCTTTCCATGGGTGCGGCTACGGTGATGATGGTCGGAGGAGAACCGCTTCCTGCAAATGTGCAAGGGATTATTGAGGACTGCGGCTTTTCTTCCATCAAAAAGGTATTTGCTTACCAGATGAAAAAGAGCTACAAGGTTCCGGCATTTCCTCTACTGAATTTTGCCAGCGGGATTTGCGGATTTCGTGCAAAATATAGCTTGAGAAAAGATGGAAATGTGCTGCACCAATTAAAAAAATGCAGGATTCCGGTT
>JAVWKI010000266.1:0-1552 GCA_036638575.1 Anaerovoracaceae bacterium
GAGCAGGGGGAACCAACAAGGGACGGAGCATTGAGACCTGTAAGGAAATTATGAAGAGTGGCTGTAATGTAATGACGCATTTTACCTGTATTGGAAATAGTAGGGAGGCTATTCGTAAGGATATCCGAGAATATATGTCCCTAGGGATGGAAAATGTGCTGGCCCTTAGAGGGGATCTGCCCAAGGGCTATGATAACACGGGAGGCTATTTTGATTATGGTGACCGGCTGATTAATTTTATCAAAAAGGAGTTTCCTACCCTTTGTATTGCCGGAAGCGGCTACCCGGAGAAGCATATTCAGGCCAGATCTTTTGATGCGGATATTGCCCATCTCAGGTCAAAACAGGATAATGGGGCAGAGTTTATTATGACACAGCTTTGCTATGATACGGATGCTTACGAACGATATATTGAACGAATTCGAAAGGCGGGGGTAACCTTGCCGGTTATTGTTGGCGTAATGCCTGTGCTGTTTAAGGAAGGCTTGGTTCGGATGTCGTTTTTTAACGGCTGCTCCATACCTGCAGATCTTGCGGCAATTATTGGAAAGTATGGAAATTCCCCCGAAGATTTCAAAAAAGCGGGGAAGGAATATACCATAAATTTAATTTATAAATACATGAACAAAGGTATAGCAGGACTGCATATCTATTCATTAAATAAATATAAGGATCTAGCCGAAATCATCAATGAGTCGGGGATCAGAGGCATTTTTTAGGAAGAAGTAGAGGAGGACATTATGGGTTTTAAATCAGATATTGAAATTGCACAGGAAACAAAGATGGAAAAAATTTCGGAAATCGCAAAGCGTGCCGGAATTAAAGAAGATTATGTGGAGCTGTATGGAAACTATAAGGCGAAGGTAGACTATAATCTCTTGGAAGAGAGAAAGGATAGACCGGATGGAAAATTGATTCTGGTTACTGCAATTACCCCTACCCCTGCAGGTGAGGGAAAGACCACCACAACCGTAGGTCTTGCAGATGGCTTGAAAAAAATTGATAAGGACGTGTTTGTTGCTTTGAGAGAGCCATCACTGGGACCGGTTTTTGGCGTAAAGGGCGGAGCTGCCGGCGGTGGTTATGCACAGGTTGTGCCGATGGAAGACATTAACCTTCATTTTACCGGAGATATGCACGCCATTGGTGCAGCAAACAACCTTCTTGCAGCCATGCTAGATAACCATATTCAGCAGGGGAACGAGCTGAACATTGACCCGAGAAAGATTACTTGGCGTCGTTGTGTGGATATGAACGACCGCCAGCTACGATTTGTTCTTGATGGCCTTGGTGGAAAACCAAACGGAACACCACGTGAGGATGGTTATGATATTACCGTAGCCAGTGAAATTATGGCGATTCTTTGTCTTTCTAAGGATATTGATGATTTGAAGGCGCGAATTTCCAAGATTGTGGTGGGCTATTCTTATGAGGATGCACCAATTACAGCAGGACAGCTAAAGGCACAGGGTGCAATGAGTGCCTTGCTGAAGGATGCCCTTAAACCAAACCTTGTACAGACACTAGAGCAGACGCCGGCATTTATTCATGG
>JAVWKI010000267.1:0-449 GCA_036638575.1 Anaerovoracaceae bacterium
CCTTGTCCCTTTGCTATTTCGACACGGCCGCTGCCATGAGTAAGGATAAATACTTTTCCTCTGCTGTAGCGCCTCTAGAAACCAATACAATGGGAACCTGTGCACCCACAATGATCCCTGCCATTTTTGCCTTCGCCGCAAACAACAAGGCCTTGGCCAGCAAATTTCCTGTTGCCATGGTCGGCACAAGAAGAATATCCGTATCTCCCGTTACCGGACTCTCATAGCCCTTAACCTCTGCCGATTCCTTGCTATACATTAGATCAAAAGAAATTGGACCTTCCACAATGCAATCCTTGATTTCCCCTCGTCGGTACATTTCTTTGAGTCTTCCCCCATCCAAGGATTCTGGCATCTTTGGATTGACTACCTCTGTCGCTGCAAGCACTGCTACCTTTGGTTTCTGATAGCCAAGCCGCTTCAAGGTTTCTACCCCATTATTTAAAATC
>JAVWKI010000267.1:459-1546 GCA_036638575.1 Anaerovoracaceae bacterium
GGGATAAGGAAGCATTCCTCCGTCGGTAATGACCATTAGTTTTGGATAGCCGGGAAGCTCAAATAACCCCACATGAGACATGATTCCGCCACAGGCAAGCCCGTGCTCCTTGCTGACCACCTCTTTGAGTAAATCGGCAGTTTGCAGCCGTCCCTTCATGAGAACGTCACCCTTTCCCTGCCCAATAAGCGCTACGGCCTGTCTTGCGGCTTCCTGATCTCCCTCCGTAGGAACGATTTCCACCGGACCAAAATCAAAGCCCGCTTCTTCCATAATCTTGATTATCTTCTCTTTGTTCCCCACCAAAATTGGCGTAATCATCCCTTTGCGGTAGGCCTGATTTATTCCCTCCAAGGTATGTAGATCCTCTGCTGCAGCAACCACAACCTTCTTTCTCTGCCTGCTTGCTTTCACCTGCTCTGCCAATGCTGCAAAATCTTTAAGTTTGAATTCCTGATTTCCTTTTTCTTTATTCATTCAGCCGCCCCTCCAGTTCTGCCTTTAGTTTGCTGTGTGTTTTGCCATAAGCGAAGTATATTCCCAGTCCCACCAAGGTCCAAGCTACAAAAATCAACCAAGTTACCGGAGCCAATTGAATTGCCAAGAAGGCGCAAAGGATAATGGCAATAACCGGCACAAATGGCACTGCTGGCACCCGAAAGCCTCTTGGCAAATCCGGATGCGATTTTCTAAGGACAATTACCGTAACAGAGACAATGCCAAAAGCCCAAAGGGTTCCAATATTACATAGCTCTGCTATGGTCCCAATGGGAAGAAAGCCTGCAATGAGAGAGCCTACCGCCCATACAAAAATTACGGCCAAGTTTGGCACCCCATTTTTACTGATCTTAGCAAAGGTTTTCGGCAACATTCCATCTCTTGACATGGAATAAATCAACCTAGATTCACTGCCAAGAAGCACCAGCACACCTGTGGTCAGCCCTGCAATTGCTCCAACAGAAACCAGTGCAGACCCCCATCGAATGCCCACTTCATTTAATGCAAAGGCAACCGGCGCTGCCACCCCTGCATAAGCAGAGTACTTGATTACACCGGTAAGTGCCAAGGTAACCAAAATGTATAGGAT
>JAVWKI010000268.1:0-1543 GCA_036638575.1 Anaerovoracaceae bacterium
CTCTACTGTAATCGCATCAAATTTACAGCTTTCCAGACATCTGCCGCACTTAACACACTTGCTCTGATCAATAATATGTTTGCCCTTAACTTCGCCTGTAATTGCGTCCACCGGACATTTTTTTGCACAAAGGGTACATCCCTTACAGTTGTCGGTGATGTCAAAAGTAATGAGAGCTTTACAAGATTTCGCTGTACATTTCTTTTTGTAAATATGGTCTTCGTATTCATTTCTAAAGTATCTGATGGTGGTCAATACCGGATTTGGCGCAGTCTGTCCAAGTCCACACATAGAGCCATCCTTGATTTTTTCTGCAAGCTCTTCCAGTAATTCAATGTCTCCATCCTTACCTTCGCCTTGCGTAATTCTCTCTAGGATTTCCAGCATTCTCTTGGTACCAATACGACAATAGTTACACTTTCCGCAAGATTCTTTTCTAGTAAAATCAAGGAAATATCTAGCCATATCCACCATACAAGTGGTTTCATCCATAACGATCATACCGCCTGAACCTACAATGGCTCCGGTTTTGTTGATGTTTTCGTAATCTACCGGAGTATCAATGAGGGATGCAGGGATACAGCCGCCTGATGGTCCACCCATCTGAACAGCCTTGAACTCTTTGTCATCCTTAATTCCGCCACCAATGCCATAAATAACGTCCTTTAGTGGAAGACCCATAGGAACTTCTACCAATCCGCCTTTTTTGATTTTTCCGGTTAAGGCAAATACTTTGGTTCCCTTACTCTTTTCGGTTCCCATATCGCCAAAGGCCTGTCCACCATGATAAAGGATCCATGGTACGTTACCAAAGGTTTCTACGTTGTTGATGTTTGTCGGCTGCTGCCAGTATCCTTTTGCTGCCGGGAATGGCGGCTTTAATCTTGGCATACCACGCTCTCCCTCTAGGGAAGCGATTAGGGCAGTTTCTTCTCCGCAAACAAAGGCACCGGCGCCGGCCTTGATTCTTAGATCAAAGCTGTAGTTTGTGCCAAAGAGATTCTTTCCTAAGAATCCACGTTCTCTTGCCTGTTTCATGGCAATTTCAAGACGTTTAATTGCCAAAGGATATTCTGCACGACAATAGATAATTCCTTCTGTTGCACCCATAGCAAATCCACCGATGGTCATGCCTTCGATAAGTGAATGTGGGTCTCCTTCTAGCACCGAACGGTCCATAAATGCACCTGGGTCTCCTTCATCGGCGTTACAGACCATGTATTTATCCTTGCCTTTGTTCTCTTTTGCTGCGTTCCATTTAAACCAAGTTGGGAAGCCTGCACCGCCTCTACCTCTTAGTCCGGAAATTTTAATTTCTTCAATTACTTCTTCCGGTGTCATGGAGGTGACAACCTTTTCAACTGCCTTATATCCATCTGCTGCAATGTAATCATCGATGTTTTCCGGATCGATAATTCCTGCATTACGAAGAACAACACGTTTTTGTCTTTCAATAAACGCTTCGTCTTCTGTTGCAATGGTCATTTCTTTTACTGGTGTTTTGCCCTTTACGTGGCCTTCAACAATGGCTTCTACGTTTTCT
>JAVWKI010000269.1:0-1498 GCA_036638575.1 Anaerovoracaceae bacterium
TAAACCGGACATTGTAATTGCTTCTTCTACTTATCCTTTAGATATTTACCCTGCACACAAAATTGCCAAGGCAGCTGGTGGAAAGCTAGTCTTTGAACTACATGACCTTTGGCCTTTATCACCGATGGAACTAAACGGATATTCAAAGAATCATCCGTTTATTGTGATCATGCAAAGAGGTGAGGATTACGCCTGTAAGCACAGTGATGCCATTGTTTCCTTGCTTCCTAGAGCGGATATGCACTTAGTTGAGCGGGGAATGGCAAAGGAAAAATTCCACTGGGTTTCTAACGGCATCGTAAAAGAAGATTGGGACAAGACAGAACCAATTCCTGAGTTGATGGAAATGGAACTAAACAAATACAAAGAAGAGGGGCAATTCCTTATTGGATATGCAGGAAACCATGGAGATGCAAATTCTCTGGATTCCTTTATTGATGTGGTTGCCGGCTTAAAAGACAAAAAGATTATGGGGATCTTAGTGGGCACCGGAGCGAAAAAAGATTATTTTGTAAAGAAGGTCGCCTCAGAGGGGATTACCAATGTGAAGTTCTTTGATCCTATCGGGAAGCCACAAATTCCGGATTTTCTTTCCCATTTAGATTGTTTATACAATGGGGTGAAAAATATTTCCCTATTCCGTTTTGGGACTTCATTTAATAAAATTTATGACTATATGATGGCAGGAAAACCAATTATCTGTGCGGTAACAGCACCAAATGATACGGTAGGGGATGCCGGCTGCGGATATAGTATTGAAGGGGAAAACGATGAGGCCCTGAGAGAAGCCATTCTGAAACTATATCAGATGACTGAAGAAGAAAGAAAAATTATGGGCGATAACGGCAAGCGGGTAGTAATGGAAGAGTATGAGTACACCGCGTTGTCCAGAAAGTTCATGAATATATTAGAAGAAGTAAAAGGAGAAAATTAATGAAGGAAACATTATTAAAAAAGATAAAAGACAAGGAAATTGTTGTTGGCGTAGTGGGCCTAGGCTATGTAGGCTTGCCCCTTGCGGTAGAAAAGGCAAAGGCTGGGTTTAAGACCATCGGTTTTGATGTACAGGACGAGAAGGTTGCCCTAGTCAATGAGGGAAAGAACTACATCGGCGATGTGGTAGACGAGGATTTGGCTGAGCTGGTTTCTGCGGGAATGCTTTCTGCTACAACAGATTTTAGCTTTGTGAAGGATGTAGACTTCATTGCCATTTGCGTACCAACACCATTAGATGCTCATCAGCAGCCGGACATTAGCTATGTTAAGTCTTCTACAGAAGAAATTGCCAAGTACCTGACAGAAAAGACCATGGTGGTACTGGAATCTACCACTTATCCGGGAACGACAGAAGAGCTGATTCAGCCGATTTTGGAAGCAGGCTCCGGACTGGTTTGTGGCAAGGACTTTTACCTTGGATTTTCTCCGGAGCGAGTAGACCCGGGCAATGCTGTGTTTAAGACCAAAAACACACCAAAGGTTGTAGGTGGTGTAGGCACAG
>JAVWKI010000270.1:0-1491 GCA_036638575.1 Anaerovoracaceae bacterium
AGGAGGAAATCGGGTAGGAAAGGTTCGCCATAATTTAAATTTGATGATTACGTTTTTGGTCAGCGGATTTTGGCATGGTGCCAACTGGACCTTTATTCTTTGGGGCGGCCTTCATGGCTTGTATCAAATTATTGAACAAACCCTATTTCGCCGCAAAAACCATCGGTTATTTGACAAAGAAGGAAAATATCAAGGACAATTGTTCAGATGGATTTTGGGGGTAATGGTTACCTTTGTACTTGCAGCCTTTGCTTGGATCTTTTTTCGGGCAAACAGCATTGGCGATGCGGTTTATGTGGTTACCCATTTGCTAGATGGCATTACCGATCCAGTGACTTATTTAAAACAAGGTTACGCACTAATTGGCGGAAGCATCAGCAGCGTAATGTTTATTGCCATCCCAATTCTTCTATTGACCGTTTATGACTTCTTCTCGTTGAAGACGGATTTGATTTTGGCCATGGAAAAGAGAGGCATTGTCTTCAGATGGATTGTGTATCTTTTGCTGGGGGTATTGATTTTATTATTTGCGACGAAAGGAGAAGGGGCTGAGTTTGTATATCTTCAGTTCTAGGTAGCTATGGGAAAATTTTTAATAAAAATTGTAGCATTGATTTGTCTCCTTGCTCTAATACTTTTTGGAGTAAATGGGATTTATGTAAAGAACAACCCCAATGCGTTTCTTGAAATGACTGCGGAATCGGATATTTCTCAGTTGGATAAGTTTTTAGAAGTAGGCGATAAATTGCTGGTTTCCAACGTGGGCAGCAGTCATGGACAAAGGGGTTTTAATTATAGCGAGTTAAATGAAAAAGGTATCGGGACGATGAATTTTGGTTTAAGTGCACAGCTTCCTTCCTATGATTATCGAATCCTACAGCAGTACCGAGATAATTTGCAGGAGGGTGGAATAGTATTTATCCCGATTTCTTACTTCTCCTATGGTCTGGACGAGGCAAAGGCCCCAGACTTCCAGAGCAAGAATTTCAGATATTATTACTTTTTGAAGGCAAAATATATTAAAGACTTTAGCCTGAAATACGCGGCCATAGAAAAATTTCCTATTCTGGGGGCAGAGGATAAGCTCTTTGCATCCTTTGATCAGGTAGAGGAGACAGGCGCACCTGCGGCGCCGGTGGCACCGGAAGCCCCGGAGGATTTGGCAATTCGTGATGGACATTATGCGGCAAACTCTCATGCAGAGCAAGCAGGAATGAAGATTTTGGACGAAGAAGTTGAAGCGGTGGAGGGAATGATTCGCCTAGTCAAGGAAGAAGGCTTAACACCGGTATTAGTGACTGTGCCATATTTGGATGAATACAATCGTTTTGTTCCGCCGGAACTAGAAACGCTAGTTAAGGACAAGACCAACGAAATTGCAAAGAAATTTGATGTAGGCTACTATGATTATTCCAGAGATTCTCGATTTTTAGGACGATATGAATTATTTTCGGGAGCCAACCATTTGAGCACAGAGGGACAAATTTATTT
>JAVWKI010000271.1:0-1479 GCA_036638575.1 Anaerovoracaceae bacterium
CCCATAAAGAGAAAAGAAGTTTTTATTCAAAATATCTCGATAAGCCAAAATTTCTTTTTTGGTTGCTTCATCCTCTGCAATATTTCCATCCATAGGAAGAAGCTTATAGCCTTTTACCTTGTATCGATCTCCGGACTTCTTTAACACCACATGTCCCAGGTTTTCTGTATATTCCCCGCAAGAAACAATGGTCGTATCTCCCTCTACGATGGGTTCTTGTAAAGTATTATGGGAATGGCCGCTGATGATTAAGTCAATCTCCGGAACCGCCTTTGCTAGCTGAACATCTTCGCCGGATCCAACCTTGCCCTCTTCAGTTCCTGCATGGGAAAGGCAAACAATCATATCCGCCTCACCACTTTTTTTGATTTCCTTAACGGTTTCCTTGGCGCTTGCAATATAGTCCTCCCAAGCAATCCCGCCTACTGCCATTTGCGTCACTGCCTCTTGGCCCATTAGTCCAAATACCGCAATTTTTACGCCATCCCGCTCAACGAGAGTATAGGTCTTGCCGCCGTAGGCCTCAAAGGCCGACTTTAATAACTGACCGCCTTCCTTGGAGCTTTCTTCCTCCAAGGTTTTTTTCCAGTTGATATTTGAAGAAACCAGCTCCGGCAAAACCGCTGCCTGCGTTGTTACCGTTTCATATTTCTTTGTTTCTTTGTTGTAGACTCTTTTGGTCTCTGTTTTGGCATTTTTCTCTGCCGTAGCCTTATTGAGCATATTGGCAAGGCCTTCTGACTTATTGTCAAATTCGTGATTTCCCAAGGTGATGACATCATAACCTAGCTTGCCCATCATTAGCAATTCTGTCGCCTCTGACTGAACCAGTGCCTGATAAGGTGTCCCCATAGTAAAGTCTCCCCCATCTAGCAATAAGGACTGGGGATAAGTTGTCTTGATTCCATCTATGGCGGTCTTTAGCCTTGCAAAGCCTCCGATATCCGTAGTCTTCCCCCCTCTGGTTTCAACGGAAGATTCTAGGTGAGAGTGCATGTCATGGGTAAACATCACAGAAACATCTCCGCTACTGGTTGCCCCCTCCGTTTCTCCAAGAACCGCAAAGGGTACGCTTAATGTCAGAATAATCGCCAACAGTATTATTAAACTCTTCTTCATCATAAACCTCTTATTTCATTCTACAACTTGTTCTATTCTATTTCTTGTGCACCTATCCTTCTTCCACGGGAAGTAAATAGGGTTATCTTATTTTTTCTTTTTTGCATTCGTTTCTAGTATAGCATATATATGCAAATAGATTAAGTCCCATTAAAAAAAAGCTGACAATTTCATGGAATATCCTTGAATTTTGTCAGCTAAGCTATATTTTTACCCCTGTACTTGCGAAATATCGCTATAAAGTGATAATTCTATCACTAATATGCTCCACCATAGGTAGGTCATGGGCAATGAGTAGAACCGTCAGTTGCCGTTGATCATGAAGGGCTTTTAATAAATGAATAATCTGTGCTTGAATGG
>JAVWKI010000272.1:0-1396 GCA_036638575.1 Anaerovoracaceae bacterium
GGACGAAGAGGTTATTCGGCAGTTTGCCTTGAAGAAGCCTGTAGGAAGAGTTTTGGTCAATACACCGGCAACCTTTGGAAGCATGGGCGCAACCACCAACTTATTCCCGGCAATGACTTTGGGTAGTGGATCAGCAGGAAAAGGAATTACTTCTGAAAACGTTTCTCCACTGGATCTGATTTATGTTAGAAAAGTCGGATTTGGAATGAGAAAGGTAGAAGCCTTAGATGCAACCATTAATCTGGGAGATAAGGGAACAAAAACTGAACTGGAAAAAACGCCGGATAGCAGCGGGCTAAAAGAACTATACAGCTTGCTGAAGAAGGCGATGGAAGATATAGAACAATAACCGTAAAAATGAATTAAGGATAGAAGAAAGTGAGGTAGGGTTTTGGATATTCGTGAATTTTCAAACAAGCTGGCAGAAACAACCAAAAACATGTCGGCAGAAGAACGTGAAGCCTTGAAGAAAATGTTCGAAGGCGTATTACAAAAAACGGGTAATGGAGAACCGGAAACAGTAACACCGGCAGCTACAGTAGGTTGTACTGCAGAAGGATGCGGAGGAGCAATTCCAAACGGTCCAACAGACAGACACCTTAAGCTAAAGGAGAACTTCTTAAAACAGGTTCCAACAATTACCACCCACAGAGCAAGAGCGATTACAAAGATTGCCAAAGAAAATCCGGGATTACCAAAAATTTTGCTTAGAGCAAAATCATTTAAGTACTGTTGTGAGACAGCACCGCTAGTAATTCAGGACAACGAACTGATTGTTGGTGCACCAAACGGAGCACCTAGAGCAGGGGCTTTTTCTCCAGATATTGCTTGGAGATGGATGCAAGATGAAATGGAGACAATCGGAACAAGATCACAGGATCCGTTCTACATCTCCGAAGAAGACAAGAGAATCATGAGAGAAGAGCTGTTCCCATTCTGGAGCGGCAAGTCTGTAGATGAATACTGTGAACAGCAGTATAGAGAAGCAGGCGTTTGGGAAATGTCAGGAGAATCTTTCGTTTCCGACTGTTCTTACCACGCATTAAACGGTGGTGGAGACTCAAATCCGGGATATGACGTTATCCTAATGAAGAAGGGTATGCTAGACATTCAGCAGGAAGCAAGAGAGCATATCGAGCAGCTAGATTATGAAAATCCAAATGATATCGAAAAGATTTATTTCTATAAATCCATCATCGATACGACAGAAGGTATCATGATCTATGCAAAGAGAATGTCAGATTATGCAGCAGAGCTTGCAGCAAGAGAAGCAGATCCAAAGAGAAAAGCAGAATTGCTCAAGATTTCTGAAGTAAATGCAAGAGTACCGGCCCACAAACCGGAAAGCTTCTGGGAAGCAATTCAGTCTGTTTGGACTATCGAATCCCTTCTCGTT
>JAVWKI010000273.1:0-1373 GCA_036638575.1 Anaerovoracaceae bacterium
TGGTAATGGCATAAACTTTTTTATTGGCAGAATATATTCGTATAATATTATTTTCTTCAAGTATTTTTGCCTTATTGTCAATAAACCCGAGAATGATTTTAGGCTTTTCATCTGACAATTTTTCAATGATAGAATTTACATTATCATCCATTGCAGCAGTTTTAATAATAACTTCAATTTCTTTTTGCTTATTGTCTAACTGTACACTTATTTTCATTATTAATCTTCACCTTCTTTCTGTAAGTTTAGTATAATAAAAGCGAGATAATAAATCATCTCATTTTTGATAAGTGGTCAATATTTAAAGATATGTGGTAAGAAAGATTCTATAAACATTCTCCGTCAATGGCAATGAACAATGCCACCGCAGAAAACGGGACTTTTCTTACATAAACAAACAAGCAGACAGAGGGAGCATCTTCGCTTCCATTATCTGCTCCTGTTTATTTATTAACTAAGTATACCATAGAACCGTAAAAATCAATTTCAGAACTGCGAACAATCAAGATGCTCAAAGGCAATTACGTCAGCATCATAGCGGATTGCAATATCAGTAATAAATACTGCTGTTTTAATAGCAATATCCTTGTTTACACCTTTTGCTTTAGTCCATAGTCTAGGGTGCAAAAAATTGCATTTGAGCCCCCCGGCCATTCTTCCGTTGCCTTAGGCTTGTCCTTTGGTAGGGATTTGCAAGCAAATCCCTTCACCTTTGTACACGATTTTGCAACGCCACCTATGATAAACTATTTCCTAATAGATGGAACGGTACAGAATGGAGCGGGCATGGGCATGGCGCAGGGGGAGCTGAGCGGGAAATAGTGAGGAGGAAAGGTGGTGGCGTAGGATGAAGACAGATCTGGTTTCTAAGATTGTACTATTCTTGTGTATTGCCTTATTTTTATTTCTTTCTTTTTTTGCCTTGCAGTATCGCGGGAAGGCTTCTCGGGATATTTTGCTTGATGACACTACCCCGGATAAGGTGCTTACTGCCATACATAGGGTGTTTCCGCAAGAGCGGCTTCGTTGCACCGCGGATCTTCATTTGGAGCAATTTTTGAAGGGTAGCACTGCTGCCTTTGCTTATGATGTCCATGCCCTTCCTTTGGTTCATTCCAATGAGCAGCTTCGGTTTTATCCTCTTTATACGGATTGTGTTGTCATTGCTTTGGATGCTGATCAGGTTCCTACCCAGGTGAATGGCTGGGAAGATCTCAAGACCATCACCCAACCAGTTAGCTTTCTTTCTGCCAAGCCGGAGCTGATTTATATTTGGGCAGCATTATCTCACGGCTATTCCGGGGCCCTAGATCAAAATGCTATCAGCCAAAGTTCTATAGGCCTTGGCTCTGCAAGCAGCAATCCCTTAGAGG
>JAVWKI010000274.1:0-1350 GCA_036638575.1 Anaerovoracaceae bacterium
ATGGCTTCTACGTTTTCTGGCTGTACCTTTACGTAACGAGTCATTTTGCCATCATCTTCGTATATATCTACAATCGGTTCTAAGTAACAGGTTCCTACGCAACCGGTTGTCCCTACTTCTGCGTTCAGACCCTTTTCTTTGATCTGCTGTTCAAATGCAGCGGCAGTTTTCTTTGCTCCTGTTGCAATACCGCAACTGCCTTGGCCTACAATGATTTTCATGTTCGCTTTCCCTCCTATGCTCTTTCTCTAATGCTGTCAAGAATATCTTTTACGGTATCTTTTGTTAAGTTTCCGTAGGTTTCATCTTCGTCCGCACTTTTTACCATCATTACTGGAGCAAGGGAACAGCAACCTAAGCACGCCACATTGTTCAGCGTGAAAATGCCATCCTCCGTTGTTTCTCCGTCCTTAATCCCAAGGTGTTCGCAAATTGATTCCTCAATAATGTCCGCACCGTTTACGTGGCAAGCTGTACCCTTACATAGCATAATCAAATACTTTCCGATAGGTTCCATTCTAAACTGTGCATAGAACGTTGCCACACCGTAAATCTTTGCCGGCTTAATCCCTGTCTCCTCAGAAATATAATTAATCGCTTCCGGGGAAAGATAGCCATATATTTCTTGAGTTTTTTGAAGAATGGTAATTAAACTACCGGGAACCTTCCCATATTGCTCAAGCACTGGGCCTAGTTCCTTAAATTGCTCTGCCTTATTGCAACCGCAACAGCATTTTGTTTCGCTCATATTGCTTCTCCTTTTTGATTCTATTTATAGTTAATCTCTACATGTACCACAGAGTATAACACATTCTTTCTAGTAAAATCAATCTTTGTAATTTATAAGTTTTTCCATAATTCCGACAATTATCTATCAATTCCACATTGGTACAAAATCCCATTGCAAATTGCAGCCGCAACATTGCTTCCGCCCTTTCTGCCTTTTGCCACAATATAGGGTGTCTCCGCTGTCATAATGATTTCCTTAGACTCCACTACATTGACAAAACCAACGGGTACACCGATAATCAGCTCCGGTTTTATTTTTCCCTCCTGAATCAGGGAATACAGCTTCACTAAAGCGGTTGGTGCATTTCCTATGGCAAAGATCAACGGCTTATTTAGCTGTGCCGCCTTTTCCATGGATGCGGTCGCCCTTGTGGTTCCCTCAGCCTTAGCCTTAGCGGCTACGTCTTCATCTGCCATAAAGCAATAGACTTCTCCGCCGAATTTTCCCAGCATGGTCTTGTTGATCCCCGCCTTGGCCATATTGGTATCGGTAACAATACACGCACCATTTTTAATGGCTGCAATGGCTTTTTCTACGGCATCTTGAGAAAAAACAAGGTT
>JAVWKI010000275.1:0-1336 GCA_036638575.1 Anaerovoracaceae bacterium
GTAAAGGATTTCCTTGTCCGGAAATAACTGGGCAAGCTCTGAGCCACGAAGTAGTGCAACGGATTCTGCCTCCGCTACGGAAGATACCTGATTTGGTCTGGAGAAGGAGAGGGTGGAGGAGGTCATATAAGGATTGCTGGTAACAATGCCTAGCTTGGCGTTATAGCTTGCATTAATAGGTAGGCCAATGATGCAGTCATAACCGCCTTGGGAAAACTCCTTGGAGAAATCTTTGCTGCTATCATAACGGACGTATTCCACGGTAAGCCCGGCAGCCTTTGCAAAATTATCCATCAGCAGCACGGAAATTCCGGTTAATTTTCCATGGTTGTCTTCCACAATAAATGGAGCACAATCAGGAATGTAAAGCACCTTTAGGGTGTCTTTTTCTTTTAAATAAGCCTTCTCTTGTGGGGTAATAAAAAAGTCATCCATATTGTCTCCAAAATACTTTTGTGTAAGATCATATTGGAAATAGGGATCTGCCATGTTTAATTGCTTGATGGCGTCATCTAGGCTAGCCATTAACTGGGTGTTTCCCTTTCCGGAAGCGAAGTAAAAAGGCGTAGGGGAAAACTGACCAATATGCCGGGTTCCTTGGATTCCATTTATGGTTACGTCGGGGATAACGTCTACTTCACCGGCGTTAAGCAGCGCTACCAGACCAGCAAAGGAGTCTGCATAGACCGGTTCAAAATTAACCCCTTGCTCTGTAAGGAATTTTTGTGCATTTTCATTGCGGGAAGAGGCCTTTGTAGTCAAGCCTAGACGAAGGCCATCGATGTTCATGTAGTTGGATTCGTTTACCTCTAGGTTGCTGTCTTTTACGGCCAAAGTAGAATAGATCACCCCATAGCTCTTAGCTGAATAAGTAAAGATCTCTTCAAAGGGAGGATGGTTCTTGGCCATACAACCAAGAAGATCCAGCTCGCCGGATTGGACCTTCTCCATGGCGAGGAGGAGGGCTTCGTTGGAAGTCATTCCTTCAAAGGTTTCATATTCAAACTTCCAGCCGGTGAACTGGGCGATTTTTTCTAAATAATCATAGGTATAACCACGAGGATTTCCCTTTTCGTCGGTATAGGAAATTCCCGCCTGATAAGGGAAGGCGACACGAATGGTTTTTTGCTCTTTTGGTTCCTCTATAGCGAAGCCTTGAAGAGGGGCTAGGGCATAGAGAACAAACAAGAAAAGGAGTAATAAACTGAAAAAAGCACGATTTTTTGTGTGCATAAATACCTCCGTAATATATAGCAAGATAAATAATCAAGATAAATCAAATAAAAAAAGTATAAGCCTAAATAACACTAAGGTTAATAGAGCTTAAATACTTAAA
>JAVWKI010000276.1:0-298 GCA_036638575.1 Anaerovoracaceae bacterium
TCACCATGGCTGTAATCATGGCAAAGGCATTGTATACCATAAATACGCCAAAGAGTAGGTGAACAAAGCCAAAAATCAAGGTCATCCCATAGGCAAGCTTTAATTTTCTTCGCTCATTGGCTACTGCAAATCGATCGAAAGCCAAGGCAAAGGCAAAGATAGAAATAATCATCCCCATCATAAGGAAGGATGCCCCCTCATTTACCAGTACGATTATTCCTAGAACCAGCATAGCCACTCCCGGAATCAGTATTGGTCCCAAATGGGTAATTTCTTTTCTTCGTGAAACCACATCCGT
>JAVWKI010000276.1:308-1320 GCA_036638575.1 Anaerovoracaceae bacterium
CAATTCCGCCAATCAGCAGCATTGCACCCACAACCCAGTTAAATACCAGCTCCACCTGCACCGGGTTCACCAACATCACAATCCCAAGAATGGTAATGATAATTCCCGCCGCAATGCCCAATTTCTTTAGTTTCTTAATTCCGTCCATAACGTCCTCTCCTCTTCCATCTTTTTTGTTCCGAAAATAATTGCTGCTTGTATTATAGCACAAAACCAGAGTCCAATGAACTCCGGCTTTGTGCTTATTTCCTTTAAGATTATCTCAGGCTTCAGCCCTTTAACGATGGCTCAATCTTTTTTCCAATGAGGAGTAAGATAAGGCCAAGGGCAAGAACAGCTAGGCCACCCCATTGCAATAGATTCAGCATCCATTCAAAATTACTAAACAAGGCGCTTTCTGCTTCTTCTGCATAGTATTCTGCACCCCAGTCTCCTTCGTACCAAACAAGGAAAAACTTCCCTACTACAGCAAAGATTCCCATCAGAATACAGTATAGGCTAATGCGATTTAAATCTCCAACTGCAAGCTTGGTCTTTGGATTCAACGGGAACTTCTCCGGATCATTCTTGGCTAGGCCTCCTTTTGCCCGCTTAAAAATAATGTAAAATATCGGTCCGCTGCTAATGGCCATCAGTCCAATGAGGAAGTAGTCTGTTCCATTGATCAGTAGTGCAAAGATTGCAATGATTAAAGGAAGAAGGCTAAAGAGATAAAGCCCCACCTTTCCTCCCGGCATAATAAACAATCCTTTTCGTTCCGATAGAGGAATAACTTTTCTGAGCTTTAACACCGATAGGGGCAAAATCATGTATAAGGCCAGCATGAACACCACTTCTGCCATAACCAAGGTGGTAAAATCAAACTGTGCAAGGAACAAGGTAACCAAGGCAAGGGATAGGATTCCCACATGGGGAACGCCCCTCTTTTTGCTCACCTTTACCATGAATTTTGGGAAGAGATTGTCGTCTGCCAGGACGAAAAATCCTCTAGAGCCCGAAGCCAAATAGGTAT
>JAVWKI010000277.1:0-1314 GCA_036638575.1 Anaerovoracaceae bacterium
ACACAACAAACCAAACCAAACAACCAACCCAACAAACAAAAAACGAAGCGAGGAGAGGCGTATACGCAGATTACCTACAAGGAAGCATTGGCGGATATGAATGCACTAGGTACCGCATTGATTGACGAGGGGCTCAAGGATAAGCGTATTGCCGTTGTGGGGGAAAACTGCTATCAATGGGCGATTTCTTATTTGGCAACCCTTTGTGGAACGGGGATTGTGGTTCCCCTGGACAAGGAATTGAACCCAAGAGAGCTAGAACAGCTGATTGTTCAAGCGGTGAGCTGTGTTATCTTCAAGGACAAGCACGAAGAAGTGTTTAAAAACATGGTTAAAAATGGAGAAACCCTGTTAAAACGTCTGGTTAATATGGATAGGAAAGAAGATCAGGATGGCGTCCTGTCGTGGCATCAACTAATTGCCAAAGGAAAGGCAATGGTTGAAGAGGGAGAGAGAAGCTTCCTTGATGCCCAAATTTATGCAGAAGATATGAGCGTAATTCTCTTTACTTCAGGAACTACAGGCGTTTCTAAGGGGGTAATGCTCAATCACAGAAATTTGGTAACGGACCTGATGGTTGCGCCAACGGTGCTGAAGGTAAATGACTGGGATATTTTCTTCTCCGTACTACCACTGCACCATACGTATGAATGTACCTGTGGATTTTTGATGCCCCTTTACAAGGGGGCGGCTATCGCTTATTGTGAGGGCTTGAAATATATTACAAAGAATCTGGAAGAAGTGAAGCCGACCATGTTCCTTGGCGTGCCGGTGCTCTTTGAAACCTTGTATAAAAAAATCTGGAAAAATGTTCAGAAGCAAGGAAAGGAAAAGCTACTTCGCAGGATTATCAAGATTAACCGAAAAACCAAAAAAGTTGGCCTGGATTTGGGCAATGTTTTCTTTAAGGAAATTCGCAATGTGTTCGGTGGCCGAATGAGAATGATGATTGTTGGTGGTGCAGCCATAAATCCGGAAGTATTAGATGGAATTGCAGACTTTGGAATTACCGCATTGCAGGGATATGGGTTGACTGAATGTGCACCCATGGGTGCATTGAATCCGGACAAGGCACCAAAGTCCACCTCAATCGGAAGAAAATTCCCGGCTTGCGACCTAAAAATTGTGGATGCCAATGAAGAGGGAATCGGGGAAATCTGGCTTAAAGGAGGCAATGTGATGATGGGGTATTATCACATGCCCGAAGCAACGGCAGAGGTGATTACCGATGGATGGTTCCACACCGGAGACCTAGGCTATGTGGACCAAGAGGGCTACGCAGTCATTACGGGAAGAAAGAAAAACGTGATCATC
>JAVWKI010000278.1:0-1302 GCA_036638575.1 Anaerovoracaceae bacterium
ATTTGAACAAAAGAGCCAGGAAGAAGTGGATTTGGCGGTAAAGGTCATTGCTAAGGTGGTTTATGACAATGCAGAAATGCTTGCAGAAATGGCTGTAGAAGAAACCGGCATGGGAAACTATGAAGATAAGGTTGCCAAGAACAAGAGCAAGGCCAGCGTAGTCTACAATGGATTAATCGGAAAGAAATCCAGAGGTATTTTGGAGAGAAACGAAGAAACCGGAATTACAACCATTGCTAAGCCTATGGGCGTTGTTGCTTCCATTACCCCTTGCACCAACCCAATTGTAACGCCAATGAGCAACTCCATGTTTGCCCTAAAATGCGGAAATGCCATTATCATTACCCCTCACCACAAGGCCATTAAGTGCAGCACCAAAACCGTTGAACTGATGAATGCAGAATTAGAAAAAATTGGAATGCCAAAGAACTTAATCCAGATTTTGGATCAGCAGTCCAGAGAAAATACAAAGAACCTGATTGAAAATGCCGATGTTGTAGTGGCAACCGGCGGCGGCGGAATGGTCAAGGCTGCGTATAGCTCCGGCAGACCGGCCCTTGGCGTAGGTGCAGGAAACGTACAGTGCATCATCGACGAAGACTACGATGTGAAGGAAGCAGTGCCAAAGATTATTGCAGGTAGAACCTTTGACTTTGGTATCATCTGTTCCGGAGAGCAGTCTTGCATCTGTCCGGATTCAAAATATGATGAAGTATGTGAAGCCTTTGAAGCAAACGGTGGTTACATTGTCAGAGACAAGGCAGAGGTTGAAGGGGTGAGAAAGGCCTTGTTTGAAGAAGGCAAGCCAAACCGTCACTCTGTAGGTCAGTCACCGGAAACCATTGCAAAGCTAGCAGGAATCACCCTTCCTGAAGGAACAAAAATCATCGCTGTAGAAGCAGAAGGAACAGGGGATGTGGACCTTTTGGGCAAGGAAAAAATGGCTCCGGTTATTTCTCTTTACCGCTACAAGACCTTTGAAGAAGGGGTAGCAATTGCAGAGAGAAACCTAGAAGCAGAAGGAAAGGGACATTCTGTTGCGCTACATTCAGACAATCCTGAGCATATTGAATATGCAGGAACAAGCCTGTGCGTATCCAGATTTGTAATTAACCAAATTTGTGCCAGCAGTGCAGGAGGCAGCTTCTTTAACGGACTTGCGCCAACCAACACCTTAGGCTGCGGATCTTGGGGACACAATAGTATTTCTGAGAACCTAGACTTCAAGCATTTAATGAACGTATCAAGAATCGCTTACTTTATGCCAAACAATCATAAGCCAAGCGAAGAAGAATTATGGGG
>JAVWKI010000279.1:0-1290 GCA_036638575.1 Anaerovoracaceae bacterium
AAGCAGGAAAACCAGTAGCGAGCTTCACAATAGCAGTGCAGCGGAGGTTTAAGAACAAGAATGGCGAATATGATGCGGATTTCATCAACTGCGTTGCGTGGGGATCAACAGCTGAGTATATAAGCAACCACATAGACAAGGGTAGGCTGATTGGCGTAGAGGGAAGATTGCAAATCCGCACATACGAAAACAAGGACGGGAAAAAAGTTTGGGTCACAGAAGTTATTGCAGACAGCGTAGAGTCCTTGGAGAAGAAGAAGGCTAGCGGTGATAGCGGCGATACCACAACAGAAGAATATGGAGCAGATGATATACCATTTTAAGGAAATAAGGAGGAAGTAAAAAATGCTATTTCCAATTATTAAGATAAAAGACGGAGATTCAGAGCCACGAATCGTAGGTACAAATACACATGATTGTCTATACGTAGACGAAAAAACAAGGGGCATCCACTATCTCAATAGGCAATGCTTTGGTAGTACCGAATACGAAGAAGAAGGGATTGAGTTTGTTCCCGAACCGCAAGGGCTTAATTATGATTTTCCAGAAATTGAAATGGTTGATTTTGAACAATTAACCGAAATATATCTGGAAAATGCTGATGATGAAATAAAAGAGATAATGAAAAAGGCATTAGTTGATATAAGAAAGATTGAGGATAAAAATATAGAGTATTTTGAAAAACAAGCAGAAGGCATGGTTATAAGTGGGATAATGCTTGATTTTAAAAGCAGAAAAAAACTTGATGAAAGAATACGACTTATAAAGATTTTAAACAAATTCTGCGAAGAAGGAACAAAAAAATGACCAAAAGAATTTGCAAAGTTTGCGAAAATGAAGAGATTGGAGAAAAAGGCATGACCATAAATGATTTATACAAAGTGCTACAGGAGGAGATTGATCTTGGAAATGGAGGAGCGAAAATACTTCTTTATACAGATGGCAATGGATATGCTTCTTCTTTAGAATTTGTCGATATAGATGAAAAAAGACTTCTCTTGTCTGCACATGGCAGGTGATTGCCGATGATTAGCTTCACAGTGCCCGGCGCACCCTTCGGCAAACAGCGGCCGCGGGTAACAAAGTTTGGCACATACACACCAAAAGAAACGATCAATTACGAAAACCTAGTAAAAACATGTTGTACTGGCAATCCATTTTCACCAGAAGCAGCACTGATTGCCACCGTAAGAGCGTTTTTTTCCATACCTAAGTCAACTAGTCAGAAGGATAGAGAAAAGATGATACAAGGGATAATACGACCTACAAAGAAGCCAGATAATGATAATA
>JAVWKI010000280.1:0-1219 GCA_036638575.1 Anaerovoracaceae bacterium
GGAAGGAAATCGAATTCGAGGTAATGCGAGATGCAAAGAACAATACCATTACAGTTTGTTCAATGGAAAACCTTGACCCGGTAGGCGTACATACAGGGGACTCTATCGTTGTTGCTCCGGCAGTAACCTTGGCGGATAAGGAATACCAAATGCTGAGAACCGCATCCATTAAGATTATTCAGGAATTGGGTGTAGAGGGCGGCTGTAACTGTCAATTTGCCCTAAATCCAGAAAGCTTTGAGTATGCAGTAATCGAGGTAAACCCGAGAGTATCCAGATCCTCAGCCTTGGCTTCTAAGGCAACGGGTTACCCTATCGCAAAGGTAGCATCAAAAATTGCCATTGGATACACCTTAGACGAGATCAAAAACAGCGTAACGGGAAAAACCTATGCTTGTTTTGAACCGGCACTGGATTACATCGTTGTAAAATTTCCAAAGTGGCCTTTTGACAAGTTTGTTTATGCCAGAAGAACTTTGGGAACACAAATGAAGGCAACGGGAGAAGTAATGGCCATCGGAAGCTATTTTGAGCAAGCATTAATGAAGGCAGTACGATCCATAGAGCTTGGTCTTGATACCTTAAATCTAAAGAAGCTCAAGAGCAAGACCACACTAGAAATCGAGCAGATGCTACACAACTGTGACGACGAAAGAATCTTCGTGGTTTACGAAGCGTTTAAACGTGGCGTTCCACTGGAAAACATCTTCCACATCACCAGAATTGACCGTTGGTTCTTAGCAAAGATCAATAACCTGGTTTACATGGAAAAATTCCTGATGCTGGGAGAACTAACGGAAGCGAAATATAAGGATGCCAAGGATTTGGGCTTCCTAGACTCTACCATAGAGCGACTAAGTGGACAGAAGCCGCCAATTACGCTTCGTCCTTCCTTCAAAATGGTAGACACCTGTGCCGCTGAATTTGCAGCAGAAACACCATACTTCTACGCAACCTACGATGAAGAAAACGAGGCGGAAGAATTCATCAAGGAAAAGAATACAGGCAAGAAAAAAATTGTGGTATTTGGTTCAGGTCCCATTAGAATCGGACAAGGAATTGAGTTTGACTACTGTTCCGTACATTGTATCAATGCCATTAAGGAAGCTGGCTATGAGGCGATTATTGTCAACAATAACCCGGAAACCGTTTCCACGGACTTTGATATTTCCGACAGACTATACTTCGAGCCGTTGACACCGGAAGATGTAGACGGAAT
>JAVWKI010000281.1:0-1216 GCA_036638575.1 Anaerovoracaceae bacterium
TCTGTGGTAAAGGAAATGATTGAGATGATGGGCGGAAGTATTACCTGCAGAAGCAAGCTAGGAGAGGGAACAACGTTTATTCTTGCCATCCCGAGAAAAATCAGCAAGCTTCCTGGGGAGGAGGACGGCGAAGAGACGGGCGAGGCCTTATCCCTTGAGGGTAAACGGGTGCTTCTGGTAGAAGACAATAAGATTAACTGCAAAATTGCCCTAAAGCTTCTAGAAAAAAAGGGAATCCTTGCGGATTGCTGTGAAAATGGACAGCTTGCAGTTGAGGCGATTGCACAGTCGGAAATAGGCTATTACCAAGGAATTTTGATGGATATGCAGATGCCGGTAATGGACGGAATTACCGCAACAAAGGAGATTCGTGCCTTAAAGCGGGAAGATGCAAAGAGAATCCCAATTATTGCGCTAACTGCAAATGCCTTTAGCGAAGACATTAGCAAAACACGGGAAGCAGGAATGAATGATCACCTGTCTAAACCTATTGAACCGGAGAAGCTTTACCATACCTTGGAGAAGCAGATGAAAAAATTTCTTGGAACAGAGAATTAACTTGTGATACAATAAAAGAAATTAATAGAAACTTGCTGCTCCTGCCGCCGGGTAGGAGACAATCGTTGGCATTCGAAATTCATTCCGGTAGGCCTTGGAGGAATGAATTTTCGGATGCTATCTTTTTTGTTTAAGGAGAGTATTCATGGAAGAAATGACGACAAAAGGAAATTTTGCTAAATATGTTTCACTGAGTGTAATGGGAATGTTGGGATTATCCTGCTATATTTTGGCAGATACCTTTTTTGTGGCCCGAGGCGTGGGGGCTACAGGACTTACTGCGCTGAATTTAGCCATTCCCATCTACAGCTTTATGAATGGCGTAGGACTAATGATCGGGATGGGGGGAGGAACCCGATTTGCCCTTACGGGGAACAAGGGAGTGTTTACCCAGGCTCTTTATTATGGAGGGCTTGCGGCAGTATTTTTTTTGGTGCTAGGGATTTTTGGGAGCAAATTTTTGGCGGTGCTTCTAGGGGGAGACGGAGAGACCTTAGACTACACCGTGACTTATTTAAGAACAATTTTGGCCTTTTCTCCAATGTTTTTGCTCAACAATATTCTGTTGTGTTTTGTGAGAAATGACGGAAACCCTAAGCTATCCATGACGGCCATGCTGGTTGGGAGTGGTGCGAATGTTGTTTTGGATTATATTTTT
>JAVWKI010000282.1:0-1162 GCA_036638575.1 Anaerovoracaceae bacterium
CAAAAACGTTCCTTATCGTCTCCAATCCGTATTCATGCCGGAGATTTCCGGGAGCATTTGGAGCAGCAACAAGGCAACCATCGACTACATCAATATGCAGAAGGACTTGATCTACAAGATTAGCCCGGAAAAAGGGCTAAACCGCAAAATCTTAGTCGGGGAGGCCTGGGCAGAATATATAAAAAAGAATCTAGCCATATTGCAAGGGTGGGCAGATTTTCATTTAATTACGTATTTGCAGCGAAGAAACCCAAGCGTTCCGGGGATTGCAAGCAAAATTTATCCACCCAAGGAGAGAAAGCTTGCCGCAGCACAGGTGTACTGGAAGGCCATTATTACCTCTTCACCCATAAACAATATTTACACCGGAAAACCAATGACGGTAGAAGATGTTTCTATTGACCACTTCATCCCTTGGTCTTATGTGGCCCATGATGAGCTTTGGAACCTAGTGCCCACAACCAAGGGCATCAACAGCAGCAAAAGCAACAATCTTCCTCATTGGGATACCTACTTTCCGCGGCTGTGCAAGGTAGAGTACCAAGCCTATGAATTGGTAGAGCAGCATCAACACATGAAGGAGCTACACCATATTGTAAACAAATGTATGAAGGAACACGTCAACAGCATTGAGGTTCGCCATCGGCTCTATCGCCCCGGGCAAACCGGAGAAAGCTTTGCCAGAGAGCTAGAAGGCCTAGTAAAACCGGCATATACCTCTGCACTAAACCTGGGATTTGAACCATGGAGGGCAAATAATTATGGCAGATAAACAGCAGCGAACACTAGAATACTACGAAAACAATGCAGAGGTCTTTATTGCCGGGACGGTAGATTCCGACGTAAGCGGCCTTTATCCCCACTTCCAGCAACACCTCCAGCCCGGACAAAGCATATTGGATCTCGGCTGCGGAGCAGGAAGAGACAGCAAATATTTCCTAGAACAAGGATTTTCCGTTACCGCGGTAGACGGCTCACCAACCCTTTGCCAATACGCAAGCAAGCTAACCGGAATAACCGTCAGCTGCCTACGCTTTGAAGACCTAGACCAGGAGTCATGTTTTCATGGTATTTGGGCCTGTGCCTCCCTGCTTCATGTAGCAAAAAAGGAAATGCCCGCCATTATCCGCAAGGTAAACCGGGCGCTGATTTCTCAGGGAAT
>JAVWKI010000283.1:0-1124 GCA_036638575.1 Anaerovoracaceae bacterium
CGATAAGCGGCCATAATCGGAACCAAGATCAATGCCGGTGCTACTGCCATCATCGGTATTTTTGCTTCCGGTATATTGGAGCCTTCGGCAATTAGCCCTGCTCCAAAGAATAAAATAATGAAGGATACTACACCGATAGCGAGCATTAAATAAAAGGATATGCGAAAAACTCGGTGTGCCTCTTCATAGTTTTTTACGGTAACTCTCTCCGAAACCATCTTGGAAATTGCTACAGGGATTCCGGATGTTGCGATAACTACAAATACCGTGTAGATATTGTAGGCCGGTGTGTAATACCCCATTCCGGTCGCGCCAATAATGTCTGCTAGGGGGATTCTAAATACTGCGCCAAGCAGCTTAACAAAAATGCCTGCTGCCCCCAAAATTGCAGCACCTTTTACAAAAGTACTTTTACTCATTCTTATTGATTCTCCATTTCTGTCCTTGGCTATAGCTGTGCAAGGATCTCATTTTTTGCTTTTTCTACTTCAAATATCGTTCGCTCTATGTCGATGGTCTTGTACTCCCCATTTTCATAAAGAACCCTTCCATCAACCATGGTCAGGCAAACATCGCTACCTGAGGCAGAGTATACCAAATTGGTCGCAAACTGATGAATAGGATGCATATTTGGCCCGGATAGATCAATCACGATAAGATCCGCCCGGTAACCTTCCTTGAGCTTTCCGCAGTTTTCTCTCCCCTGTGCAATTGCACCACCCAAGGTCGCTGCACGAATGGTTTCTTCCGGCGTTACCGCTGTAGGATCTAGTGTCGCAACCTTTGATGCCAAGGCAAAAAACTTCATTTCTTCAATATAGTTTAAGCTGTTGTTGCTTGCTACGCTATCGGTTCCTATGGCAACATTGATCCCCGCCTCAAGAAGCTTAGGGACATTGCAAATTCCACTGGCCAGCTTCATATTGCTCACCGGGTTTACCGCAACCGTCACCCCTTTTTCTTTCAAGATTTGGTAATCTTCCCCTTCTAAATGGACACAATGTGCCGCAGTTGTATTGGTATTAAACAATCCATAATGATTCAAGTATTTTGCCGGTGTCATGCCATACTTGCGCTTACATTCCTCATGCTCACTCTTTGTTTCCGATAAATGCACCTGCATG
>JAVWKI010000284.1:0-1119 GCA_036638575.1 Anaerovoracaceae bacterium
TCCGGAAACGGGCAAACTTTATATTGTAGATGGAGAGTGAATCGCATGAAAAAGAAATTGTTCGCCATGGGGATGACCCTAATTTTAATGTTTTCCCTTGCGGCCTGTGGAAATCCAGAGGTGGATATTTCTGCATATGAAGGGGAAACCTTGACGATAGTTGGTGCACAGGAAGCTCCGGTGACGTTTACCATTAAGGAATTATCGGAAATGAAATGCACAACAAAAAAGACGGAAAGCACAAGCGATAAAATTGGAAGGATAGAGGCTACCGGTCCATTACTAGATACAGTTTTAAAGGAACTGGGAAGATCCACTGACGAGTTCACCAAGATTAAAATCTATGGGCGAGATGAATATGAGATTACCTTGGACCAGGATTTTCTAAAAAAGAACAAGGTGATTTTGGCTTTTGGAATTAATGGACTACCCTTAGAAAAGGATGCATTACCTTTGCGGGTGATTATCCCTAAATCCGACTCTGCTTACTGGATAAGGATGGTAAATAAGATAGAGTTAATTCCTTGACAAAGGATTTGCAAGAGAGATATACTAGAAAAAGCGGTCAGTTTATTTGACCCAACAGAATAAAATAGTTTTTCGAACGGAAAAGCCTAAGACCTTGGTTATGGCTTGACGTCGTTAGGGTTTTAGTGGAAACGCTAGGGCCTCCCGGTGGAAAGAAAAATGAAAGCTGAGTATTGTAGCTACTCTTGTCATGGCGACTTTCCTATAATTTAGGAAGTCGTATTTTTTTTAGCAAAGTCAGAGATATTTTAGGAGGAGAAGGAGAAATGAATCAGATGGCAAAAAAATTACTTGCCTTTCTTGTTGTATTCACTATGGTTGCGACTTCTGTGATCGGTGTGGTGGAGCCGCTCAAGGTTTCTGCAGAAACACAGATTCAAACAGAGCTTCCAACCATTGTGGTTACCGGAGAAGAAATCATCAACGGTGGAGTTTACAGCAAGGATAATGTGGGGAAGGAACGTGCTTATACTTTGGATGAGGTAAAAGCCGTGGCAAATGAAGATCCGGAAAGGACGGAAAAAAACCAATACGGATATTCAGCATTGAATACCTATGGTTCGAAAAACTTTTATTTGCAGGAGGGCGTTC
>JAVWKI010000285.1:0-1048 GCA_036638575.1 Anaerovoracaceae bacterium
CTTTTCCTTTTTTATTCTTGGTGTATGGCATACATGGCATTGCCGCACCCCATGCCTGAGAACAACCTGTTCCGTTGGCAATATACATTTTATCTCCATAAAGCTGCGTCAGCAGTTTTACATACGGTGTTTCTCCGCAGCCTGCACAAGCACCGGAGAACTCTAGCAACGGTTGCTTAAACTGGCTTCCTTTAACCGTATTTACATCCACAAGGTCATCTTTTTCGCTTACGCTCAAGGCATAATTCCAGTTTTCCTGTTCCTTTGATACCAAATCTTCAGAAACAAAGGTCAAGGCCTTATTCTTTTTCGGACAAATTTCTACACAGCTTCCGCAGCTAGTACAGTCTAAGGTGCTCACCTGCAAGCTGTAGTTCATCCCCTCTAAGTTTTTCCCTTTGGCTGGAATTAAATCAAATCCTGCCGGTGCCGCATTTACCTCTTCCTCATTTAACAGGAATGGACGAATAACGCCGTGAGGACAAACGTAAGAGCACTGGTTACACTGTAGGCACTCATCCTTATTCCAAACCGGTAATGCTGTTGCAATCCCTCGCTTTTCGTAAGCAGAAGTTCCAAGAGGCATAGTTCCGTCCTGTGTATTCATAAATACGCTAACAGGAAGATCGTCTCCTTTTTGTGCGTTGATTGGAATCAAAATATCTTTGATAATGCTCGGTAAGCCTTCTGTTGAAGGAGCTTCCTCTGCTACTGCAGTTTTCCAGCTTTCCGGAACCTCTACTTGAACAACCGCTTTGATTCCCGCATCAATGGCATCCTTGTTCATCTGAACAATCTTATCGCCTTTTTTTGCATAGGTCTTTTCTACGGCTTTTTTCATGTGGTCAACGGCTTCTTCTACCGGAATAATCTTGGCAAGGTTGAAGAAGGCTGCCTGTAATACCATATTGGATCGGTTGCCCAAACCAATTTCCTGTGAGCATCGGTTGGCATCAATGATGTAAAATCCGATGTTGTTTTCTGCAATATATTTTTTCACCTCACCCGGAATATTTTCTTCAAGCTCCTCTACGCTCCATGGGCAGTT